>DASSSM010000193.1:0-4034 GCA_035708425.1 Pseudolabrys sp. | reverse complement strand
CCGAAAGGTCTCACGCCGATCGATGTTTTCCGCGCCGTCATTCGCTCCGAGATGGCCGAGGCCGCAGAATAACGCGGCTCAAGCGACAATCACATCGACAAGAAGTTCGAGCGAGCACTTCGCGAAAGCATCCATATTCGTCAACCTGTCGGCGCCGCCGGTGCGCAGCGTGATCGCGCGCTCTGCCGGGCCGGCGACCGCCAGGCAGGTGTGCCCGGCAGGATCGCCGTAGCGATTGCCGGACGGACCGGCGGCGCCGGTTTCGCCGAAACCCCAGGTGGCACCATGGCGCTCGCGCACAATCCGCGCGATAAGCAGCGAATAGTCTTCGGTCGCAGGGCGGAGGCCCTTCATTTCTGAGTCACCGATGCCGAGCAGCGCGGCACGCGAAGACTTCGTGTAGACCACCGCGCCGCCAAGAAAGTAGGCAGAGGCGCCAGGCACAGCGAGCAATGCCGCGGCGACGAGGCCCCCGGTCGAGGATTCCGCAATTGCGATCGTCTGCTTGCGCGCGATCAGACTCGCGGCGATTTTTTCCGCGAGCGGCAACAGCGCTTTCATAGATCGCCTCGTCCGATCTGGCTGAGCACGCGAAACACACCCACCTCGGCTCCGGGAAACCGCCCTAATAGCTGCTTGCCCAGCGTCTCCGCGTCAGATCGGTGCAGCGTATCGACCACCAAGCAGGCTTTGATCTTCTTGTCGCCGCCGCGCAGCTTCTCCTCCATGGACACCGGCATACCGGCGGGGTCGAGTGCAATCCAGATTTCGCCACCGGCGAACTTCGTGTCCCGCACCAGTTCGTCGAGCGCTGCGGTGAGCGCGCCGACGTCCGGTGTTTCGTTGAAACGTGCCGTCACTGCGAAAGCACCGCGAAACGCGCCACGCCGGATCGTCCGCCGGCATACCGTGCGGTTCATGTTGAGGAACACCTCGGACATGACCCGCTTGGTCATCGGCGTCGGATTGTCGAGCCGCTCGAGATAAGGCTTCGAGGTCAGCACATCGGGAGATTCGACAAGATAAAAGTTGAAATAGCCGGCGCTCCCGGAAATCGCCTGATGCCGGCGGCCGAATAGAAATCCCGGAACGGCGAGCCGCTCTTGCAGATGCTCACCCTGGAACCAGGCGTTGAATTCGTCCTCGCGGCCGGCGCGGCAGTCGTTGAAAATTGCGAGGATTCCGGGTTGCGCAGCCGACATTGCTATTTCGCCGCAACCACCATGATCTCGACCTTGTAGTCGGGCGCCGCAAGCCGCGCCTCGACTGTCGCGCGTGCGGGCGTATTGCCGGGCGCCACCCAAGCATCCCAGACCGCATTCATCTCGGCGAAATTGGCCATGTCGGTGATCCAGATGTTTGCAGACAAGAGCTTGCTCTTGTCGGTGCCGGCCTTCGCCAGGAACCCGTCGATCTGCCTGAGAATGTCCTGCGTCTGCTCCTTGACGCTCTTGCCCTTCGGATTATCGGCGACGATGCCGGCCAGGTAGACGGTATTTCCGTGGACCACCGCCTTGCTCATGCGCGGCCCCACTTCGTGACGTTCGATGGCCATGCCACTCCCCTTTCAAAAAATTCAAAAACCATTCCTACCGATCTTTGGCAGCCGTGGGAACCGGCACAGCCGGCGCGACTTAACGCTTGGAACAGCATTCAAGGAGTAGCGTCATGGGATGGTTTTCACCCGACATGCAGACGATGAAGGATCTCTTCCTGCACTCGATGCAGGACATCTATTATGCAGAGCACCAGATCGAGAAAGCCTTGCCACAGATGGTCGAGAAGGCGTCCGATACCGAACTCAAAAAAGGGTTCCGGACTCACCTCAAGCAGACCAAAGGCCAGATCAAGCGGCTCGATCAGGCGTTCAAGAAACTGAAGGTGACGCCGCAAGGGACAAAATGCCCGGCGATCGACGGCATTATCGATGAGGCGCAGGAAATCGCTGGCGAGATCGAAGACAAGATGGTGCTCAACGCCGCGCTGATCGCGGCCGCGCAGGCGGTCGAGCACTATGAGATCACGCGTTATGGAACGCTGGTGGCCTGGGCCAGATTGCTGGGCCGAAACGACGTCGCCAAAGTGTTGAACATGAATCTCAAAGAAGAGAAGGCGACCGACAAAAAGCTCAACGGGATCGCCAAGCGCAAGATTAATCGCAAGGCGGCCGCGCGGCATCGCAAGCGGCCCGATGCGGTCGAGCGCGCTGAGAACTCGATGCTTGTGGCAGCGGCGGGAATCCCGGCGGTCTAGCGGTCGTCGAGGGCGTGCGCCAGCACTTTGCGCATGACGTTCGGCAAGGCCTCGCGCGGCGCGTCGGCGAGCCTAACCCAGCGCGCGCCTTTCGGTGCCTTTGCCGCCCGCGGAACTCGAGTAACAAACACCGCTAGCTCAAGCGGGAAATGCGTAAAGACGTGACGGACAACGCCCGGAATGCGTCGCCATTTTGCGCGCGCGATAGGCGGCGCGAACCGAGGCGCGCGGTCGAAATCAAAATCGTGCGCCCATTCGCTGCCGGGAACTTCGCTCATACCGCCGAGCAGGCCGTTTTCCGGGCGACGGCGCAAGAGTACGCTCGCATCGTCACGCAGCGCAACGAAAGCAGCGCCACGCCGTAGCTTGCCTTCGCGCTTCGGCGCCTTGTGAGGAAATCTCTCTTGGTCGCCGCGCGCATTCGCGGCACATGCGCGATTCCACGGACAGAGAGCGCAGGTCGGACGCTTGGGCGAACAGATGGTCGCACCGAGATCCATCATTGCCTGTGCGAAGTCGCCGGAACGTTTGGCAGGCAATAACGATGCCGCCAACCGCTTGATCGCCGGCTTGGCGGCGGGCAATTCCTCTTCGACGGCGAACAGCCGCGCGATGACGCGCTCGATATTGCCGTCGACCGGAACCGCCGGATGATCGAACGCGATCGCCGCGATGGCCGCAGCGGTGTAGTCGCCAATGCCCGGCAGCGCGCGTAACGCCTCGATGTCTTCGGGAAATTTTGCATTATGCCGCGCGACCACGACCTTCGCGCAGCCATGCAGATTGCGGGCACGCGCGTAGTAGCCAAGCCCGGCCCAGCCCCGCAAAACATCTTCAAGATCAGCAGTCGCCAGCGCCTCGATCGTCGGCCATTTCGCCAGGAACCGGGCGTAATAGGGCGCGACGGCCTTGACCGTCGTCTGCTGCAACATGATTTCGGACAGCCAGACACGGTAGGCGTCCGTGCGATGGCCCGGCCCTGCGCGCCACGGCAGCACGCGCGCATGCCTGTCGTACCAGGCGAGAAGATCAACGGCCTCCGGCAGGAGTGCTTTCTTCCGCGACGGCGATCGGACTGCTACGGTCATGGCGCCGACGATGGCATAAGGCCCGTCCCCATGAGCAAGCCCTCGCGCAGTTTTCCCCGGCCGCTTTCGGAGCTGTTGAGCGCGACCCTGAGCGACGTCCTCAAGGCGCAGGGCTTTGCCTCGACCGAGATCATCTCCCGCTGGAACGAGATTGTCGGCCCCGAAATTGCCGGTCACAGCGAGCCACTCAAGATCAATTGGCCGCGTGCCGCAACCGACGAAAAGTCGGAACCCGCCACTTTGGTGTTGCGGGTTGAGGGCCCCGCGGCGCTCGAAATTCAGCACCTGTCAGCGGTCATTCTCGAACGGGTCAATCGTTTCTTCGGTTGGCAGGCCATCGGGCGAATTGCCATTCGGCAAGCCCCGCTCCGGCGCCGGGAACCGTCGCCACCCCCAAAAATCGATGAGGCCGCGGCCGCGCGGATCGCCGACGCTCTCCCCGACGTCAAGGATGACAATCTGCGTCAGGCGCTGGGCCGGCTGGGTTCGGCGATCAAGGGAAATTGAGCCACCTGAACGGCTTGGCAGGCGGGCGTGCCATTGCCACAATCGTCCGGTCCAGCTAGCCAAGACGCTGAATTCGACCGGCGTTTAGCCCAGGAGCCACCTTTGCAGATGACCCGACGTAAATTTTGCCAGACCACGGCCACCCTGGCGCTTGCCACCAGCATGCTCGGCTTCGCGTCGCTCTCT
>DASSSM010000192.1:0-11580 GCA_035708425.1 Pseudolabrys sp. | reverse complement strand
AGGGCGCCAGTCTCAGGCTCTGCTAAACTGTGCCGCCTGCGTCGCCAGCCAGGCATTTGCAATGCGGGAGCAGCCCCAGATGGAGCCAAAACTCGGTACACGCGCGAAAAGTGCGGCGGGCGGCGCAATTGCGCTGGCGCTGAGCGCATTGCCCCACGCGCCGGCAAGTGCGGCAAAGCCGCCTTATGGGAACTGCGTCGCAGTCACCAAACAGGAATACGACAGCGCGAAGAAGCAGCACATGCTGCGCACCCGGTACACGGAATATGTGCGGACAGGCTTGCCCGGTCGGCGCCAGTATTGGTATTGCCGATAAAGGTGCTCGTCCGTTTCAGCCAGGCAGGGCGCTGA
Organism: Pseudolabrys sp.; assembly: GCA_035708425.1. GTDB lineage: Bacteria > Pseudomonadota > Alphaproteobacteria > Rhizobiales > Xanthobacteraceae > Pseudolabrys. The sequence goes on along the minus strand of DASSSM010000192.1, from coordinate 11,229 downwards.
TGGAGACCCCAACGCAAGCCGCGAAGACCGGTTTTCTGCGCGCCGCCGCATTGGCCGTGTCCGTCGCCGGCACGCTGTTCTGGCTTTATACATTTTACGGCATAGCCCAGGTGCCGGCCGGTGACGGTTCCGGCTTCCAGTGGATCGCCGTCGTGCCGCTCGGGCTTGTCTTTTTCGTATTCACTTTTCCGGCCCTGGTTTGCGCGTGGAACGACCAGTTCTTGTGGGCCGCTCTCGTCATTGGTTGCGCGGGCCTCATTGCATTCGCGCTTCTGTGGAAAGAGCTGCTCGGCGAGTTCTATCATACGAGCTAGTGCTGATTGTCGTCATCCAGAGTGTCGCGATCGGCCAAAAGATGCGCATAGGTTGCAATAACGCGCCGCGCTTGGCGACGGCGTGATTCCTTCAGCGCCTCCATGAAGCCCAAAAGAATTGACTTGCGCGATTCCTTCCGTGCCATGCCAAACGTGGCTACGGGGTCGCGAGAACCCGCGTTCACGGCATTCATGAAGAGCATCCTTGTGAAGGAACGGGTCGCGATGAGGGTGTTTTGCACGCCAGAGGGAAAATGGTTTGCATTCCCAATGCCGCCATCACGACTGTTCGCGGGCCCCGCCGGTGCGAATCTGGTAGCGCCCGCCCGCTGTGACCGCGTCATCGGGTGAGAGAGTGAAAAAAGATGCGGAACGCGCCGGCTGCCTTGCGGTCATGCAGGCACGATGACCGCCGCGACAAAGAACAGCAGCACGCCGCCTGTCGTGCCGCATGCCGGCCAGAAATTGCCCTGCAAGTATTTCGCGCGCAGGGCCTTTGCCTGGCGGATGATGTTCTCGATCTGCGCTCTGTCCTGTTCATAGTGGCGGTGACTGCCGCCAGTTATCTCGCGCATGGCTGTCGCTCCCTGTTATCGAGGCAACCCCGAATGCGGCAAAGCTAGGCCTGCGGGCAGGCGCGCGAAGGTGAGCTACCTCACACAGCGGAAAACTTAGTTCGGTCTTGGAGAGATGGCGCGGCACTAGTCCAGCGCGGCCAATGGGGAGCCCGGCTGCTAGCCGAACAGGCCGTCGCACATCACAGCCACGCCGACGATGAACAGCGTCAGGATCACGATCGTGACCATGGAGCCGACGCCGTTATTTTGGACTAGCGGGTGTTCTTTCCCGTTGCGCGGGAGCAGATACCAGAATCCTGCGCTGGTGCCGGCGACCAGGGTGGCGCCGATGATGGTCAGCATGTCGAAAGCCTCGCCCGAAATGAAAAACGGGCTTTCTTATGCGCCACCGGCGTGTCTTGCCGGCGCAAATTTTTCAGGGCAGGGCGTAAATTTCGGCTAAAGATTAAAGAAAAGGCGGCCGCACGGCCGCCTTTTCCTCCAGTCCCTCCGGCGTTTGCGATCAGTCGCAGACCTTCTTGCGGACCGTCACGCGGTCGCCGTGGCCGTTGATGCGATGCGTGACCACCACCCGGCAATGACTTGCGCGGGCATAATCGCCGCGCCAGTGATCATGATGCCGATAGTGACTGTGACCTTCGCCCGCGCGAATGGTGACGCCGAAATCTTCGGCCTTTGCAGTTCCCGCGGTGTTGATAGCGGCCAGACCCAGCACGGCGGCAGCGAGTGCAACGTATTTCATGCGTATCCTCCCAATGCCTCATGTGGGAGACAGAACGGTTTGGCGCGCTTTCGGTTCCACGATCTGATTTTGCGGAGTTGCGGACGCAACGCAGAGCGATCGGATGCGTTAATTTGCGGGCCGTGGAATCTCCCCTCCGTCGCAGAAGGGCGCGGTCTAGGGCCGGGTCGGTCCCCTGACCTGGCCCTTCTTCATTTTTTGATGCGCGATGTTATGGCTGCCGGCGTGAGGATGCGGGCTTTAGTGGCCGCGCTTTCGCTCGGCGGCGCTTCCGTCTTGACGGGGTCGCTCGGCCAGAACGCAGTTTGGCCAAAGGCGTGCCGGCCTCCGAGATCAGCAGCCATCCGACGCCGGCCGCGATGAGCGCGAAAGCGACTGGATTGCCGCGAACGTGTTTTGACAGAAATTGCGTCACATCCTGGCGTGCTTGGTCGTAATCGATCGACAGCAGATCGCCAACGACGGCTGCCGGCGAGAGCTGCTCGCCTAATTCGCCAAGGCGTTCGCTCAGCCGCTCTCGCGCTTGGTCTGCCCTGCGTTGAAGTTCGTTTGATGTGGCCATGATCATTCCAATCCTGAGAGGGTTTTTGCGTCTTTGCGAAGCCGCACAATCGTCCTGGTCGGCACCAGGCGATGCGTGAGATTGTTGCACCCCAACCAGACAAGTCCTCCGCCGAGAACCAGCGTGGCCGCGGCCAAAACAAGGACGGCGGTCAGCCAAGACAATCCCAGGGCAACCAGGGCGCCGATTGCCGCTTGCAGCAGAAGGACCAGCGTCGCAACCAGAAGGATGATGCCGCCGCCAATCAGGCCTGCCGACAACGCCGTGAGCTTCAATTTTTCTGAAATCTCGGTCCGAAGCAGTTCCAGTTCCGCCTGGATCAAGTCTCCCAGATCATTCCACGCTGCTCCCACGACCTCGAGTATGTTTTTCCGCGGCCGCGTGTGCCGGGGTTGAAAGCCGCGGGATTCAGACGTCATGTATCTCGCCCTGAAGTTCGGCAAAACCAACGCTCTTTCGCCGCGCATGGCGGCTACCGAGAGCGGTGTTTTGCCTTGTGTTTCGGCCCAGCTTTCTTGCGTGTCGTCTTCCTGTGTACGCGGGCGGATCTTACGGATCGTTTCCGTGATGCCGACGCGCGACGGTGTCCGATCGTTCGCTTAGCGGCCCGCCCGAGCGTCTTTTTAACCGTGGGCGTGGACTGGACTACCCCCGAGCGGCCGCTTTCGAGCGCGTTCGCTGCCGACTTGAGTACAACTCCCGCGGCGGCTTCGGCAGCTGCGCCGGCCGCTTCGCCGGCCACTGTCCTGAGCCTCTCTGCGCCGCGTTGCGCGGCTTTCACGATCGCTTTACGCGCTTTTGTTACGGTTCTGACCATCGTCTTCGCCCTCCAATGGGATAACGGCGTGACAATGCCGGATGCCCACGCAAGTTCCGCGCCATTGCATCAGGCTTGTGTGATCGGAGTGGCTTTCGCCGCTCAGTGAATGCTCATCAGCGCATCGATTGGATTTTGCGCTATGGTCTTCCAGCGTGGAACGTTGCGGGCCTCGGCGTTGTCAGCGGGCTGTTGCTGCGGGAACGAGTCAACCCGGCGGGTGGGCTTCGGCTCGACGGCGGCGCGCGCGGACGCCGGCTTATAGGCCGCCGCGAAATTCGTTCCGGTGATTGCGTACGGAGAGCGCTCCGACTCGGGCTTGAACGGCTTGGCAATGCCCACGATCTGTGATGTGGGGACCGGCGAGCCCTGCGGCTCGACTCGATCGCTGACGTAGATCAGCGCCAGCGCGAGCGTGGGACCCATCACAAAGAAGTACGAGAACAGAGGCATTCGCATCTGTACACAAACGCCGCTCGCATGAATTGCGTTCCAGCCTGGCGACTGCCGCCGGCTGCGCCTAGAGCCACAGGAAGAGGAATACGACCGTCACGACTGCCGTGCCGATCGAGATCACCTTCCAGGTCACAATGTGGCTTTGCTCGGTGTGCTCCGTTGCGGAAATATCGGGCATTGACGCCTCCCGTACATTTACCTGCGTGTACCTGCACATGCGCGAACAGTAGCGGGAAGGCGGCTTGCGCCTGTGTGAGGGGGGTCACGTGGCGCGTGAAGTTCTTTAACAGCTACATGAGCGGGTTTCCCCGGATTGAAAAGCGTGGTCTGGCAGAAGCTCGCAGGCGGGTCTTCGCGCTTTGCTTCGGTTAACCCGAAAGACGAAAAAGCCGGAACGGAGGTAGAACGTGGTCCCGGCGCACCGTGCAGGACGGGCCGGGAGCGGATACATTCAATGTCTCGGCCGTTAGTAGGATGCGTTTCAGGAGTTTGTCATGGCCCCGCGTGCCTATTGGAAGGGTTTTCTTCGTCTCTCGCTGGTCTCGTGCCCGATCCAGCTTTTCCCCGCGACCAGCGAGCGCGAGAAAGTCAGCTTCAACCAGATCAACGCCGAGACCGGCAACCGCATCCGCTACCGCAAGGTCGACGAGCACTCCGGCGAGGAGGTCGAGCAGCAGAACATCGTCAAGGCCTACCAGGTCGAGAAAGGCCACTACATCGAGATCAGCGACGAGGAGCTCGAGGCGGTCGCGCTGGAAAGCAAGAAGACGATCGAGATCGACGAGTTCGTGCCGCGGTCGGAGATCGACGAGCTCTATTACATGCGCCCGTATTACATCGTGCCGGACGGCGACGTGGGGCAGGAGGCCTTCGCCGTCATCCGTGAGAGCATCGCGAAAATGGACAAGGTCGCTATCGGCCGCGTCGTGCTGACCACGCGCGAGCACGTGATCGCGATGGAGCCGCGTGGCAAGGGGCTCGTGGGCACGCTGCTGCGCTATCCCTACGAGCTGCGCGACGAGAAGGAATATTTCGACGATATTCCGAACATCAAGGTCAAGAAGGATATGCTGGATCTCGCTCAGCACATCGTCGAGACAAAGTCAGGTCACTTTGAGCCCGAGTCTTTTGAGGACCATTACGAAGCGGCACTGCGCGAGCTGATCGAGAAGAAATCGAAAGGGATCAAGATCGAGGCGCCGAAGCGCGGCGAGCCCGCCAAGGTCATCAATCTCATGGATGCCTTGCGCAAGAGCATCCGCACCGAGCAAGGCGCCGGTAAAAAGCCGGCGAAGGCGAAGCGCGGCAAGAAGCGGGTCGAGGGCCAGCGCGAAATGCTGTTCTCAATTCCCGGCAAGAAACCGGCGAAAGAGGCGGCAAGAAAGCCCGCGCGCGCAAGTGGCCGCCGCAAGGCGGGCTAGCGTTCCGTGCGTTTGTCAGGTGAATTTCCGTAGCGCCTGACGGACGCGCGCGATCACGCCGTCCCACGTCCGGGAGTCGTCCTGCCGGAAGAGACGGGCGGTCGGATACCAGGGGCTATCGTCGCGGCCGAGCAGCCATCGCCAGTCGGGGAAATAAGTCAGCAAGATCCACACCGGCTTTCCGAGCGCGCCAGCAAGATGCGCGACGCTGGTGTCGACCGAGATGACCAGATCCATCTGCGATATCAGCGCCGCGGTATCGGAAAAATCCTCAATTGCATTGCCGTAATCAAGAATATCGGTGCGCTCTTTGAGTAGGGCGGCATCCTCGGCGCGAACGTCCTTCTGCAAGCTGACAAAGGTGACATCGGCACCAACGCTGTCCAGCAGCGGCACGAACGTGCGCAGGCCGATCGATCGTTCCCGGTCTCTTTCGTGCCCGGGGTTGCCCGACCAGACCAGCCCAATCCGGGGATGCGGTTTTCCCTCCAGGCGCGATTGCCACGTCGTGACGTGCTGCGCCGGTGCGGACAAATATCCGGTAGTCAAAGGAATTGTCTCAAGCCTCGTTCCGAACGCGAGTGGAAGGCTGACCAGCGGACAATGCAAATCGAAAGTGGGGAGGGGACCGCCCTTCGGCACCACTTGCGCCGCGTCGCCAAGCGAAGCCATCAGCGACTGCAACGGTTTCTGGACTTCGAAAATCACTTGCGCGCCACGCGCGGCGACCGGCGGCACATAACGGCAGAACTGGATGGTATCACCCAAGCCCTGCTCGCTGTGGATCAGGATTGTCTTGCCGGCGATCGGGTCGCCGCCATTCCAGCGCGGCTGGGAAAAATTCCGCTGGGTCGGGATCACCGATTTCTTCAGCCAGCGCCACTCGTAGTGCGCCCAGCCGCGATCGAAGTCGCCTGTCAGCAGGCGCAGCGCGGCCGCGTTGCAATGGGCCATGACGTGCCGGGGCCGCAGGGCCAAAGCGCGGTCATAGCTTGCCAGCGCTTCCTCATATCGCTCCAGCTCCCGCAGGACCTGGCCGCGATTGTTGTGCGCATCGGCGTGATTTGGCTGCAGGGCGAGGGCGCGGTCGTAGCTCGCGAGCGCTTCTTCGTAGCGCTGCAAAGGTTTCAGCGCGTTGCCGCGATTGTACAGCGCGTCGGGATAGTCCGGTCGCAGCGCCAGGGCGCGATCGAGGCTTGCGATCGCTTCATCATAGCGCTGCAGCTGGGTCAGTGCGCTGCCCAGATTACAGTGTGCGTCGACAAAATCGGGCTTGATGGCGAGCGCCTTGCGGTAGCTTTCGATCGCATCGTCATGGCGCCCGAGGGCCGCAAGCATCGCGCCACGATTGCCGTGCGCTTCGAAGAAGTCCGGCTGCAATTGGATCGCGAGATCGAAACTGTCGAGCGCCTTCTGGTGCTGGTTCAGCGCGTTGAACGCGAGGCCGAGGTCAAACAGGATCCGCGGCGTCGGCGCGCGCGCGGCCATGGCGGCCCCGATCAGACGCAGCGCCTCCCCAGGCTCGCCGCGCGCGAGCTTGAGATTGCCCATGGAATGCAGAGCATCGGCATTGTCCGGCGCGATCGCCAGGACGGACGCGTAGAGACGCTCCGCATCGATGATCTGTCCCTGCCGTTGCAGCGCGAGGGCCTGCGCGAGCATGCGCGGCACGTCAGGCGGCTCGTTGTGCGGTGCGGGCGAGGAAGGCATGCGGGAGGAACCTTCCTGCATCAATTAGATTATCGCTTCTGATTCGGCCAGAACGGTGCGCTAGCGACGGTCGTCGCGCGACTTTGTATTGCCTGTTAAATTGTCTATCTCTGGCCCGATCCGCCGGGAGCCAGCGTGAGAAAGTCGTCACGCAGCGGTTAGAAAAAGAGAACGTTCCAGGTTTCTCCAAAATCCTGGAACGTCCCTTGCGTTGAGCCAACGTCCAAAAGCCCGAACTTCTACCAGTCCGAGTACACGATGCCGGGCGCAGGCTCCAGGATGGGCTGCGGGTCCGTCACGACCACCTCACGCGCGATTGGTCCTCTGCGGATTACCCGTTCGTCGTAGGGTGTGGGTGGTGCGGCATAAACGCGTGGAGCCGGCGCAACCACGACCGGAGCAGCGTAGTAGGGCTCCGGCGCGACTTCATAGACCGGTGCGGCATAGGGCCCTTCGATGACGAGGGCCTGCGCAGAAGCGCTGCCTGCTCCCGCCAGCGTCATCACGCCTGCCGCAACGGCGATCATTGTGCGGTTCATTTTGCAACTCCTCGATTTGAGCCCCGACGGGCAATCGCGAATGCCGCAACGGCGTTCCCGCCGCATATTTGGTGTTTTTGCGAAATTCGAACTTTGGAAAATTGCGCCAATGGGGACCGACGCCAACTGCGGCTACGACGATTGCGAGAAAGGACTACATTTTACGGCTTATCCCGGCGCGCTCCTTATTCCGACCGTCTTGTGACCATTCTGGGGCGTGCGCCACCTCGGTTGCACCGCTGTGCCCCCGCGCTACGATCTTCGATAAGATCAATGGAGATTTGAGAAGAGGGAGACAAATTATGAAACGCTGTTTCGCGCTCGCGCTGGCTGCGGTGGCCGGCGGTCTCGCGGCCATGGCGGTGAACGGCCTGTACGCCGCGACCGTGAAACCGGTCTACGTTGTCGTGGAAATTGACGAGATAACCGACACCGATGGATTCAAAAATACCTTTCAAAGAAAGGACGTGCGCGCCGCGGTCGAAGCCATGGTGGAGGACGGCCGTTACATTGTGCGTACCGACAACGCGATTGCTCTCGACGGGGCCGCGCCGAAGTCTTTCATCGTCATTTCGTTCCAAAACATGAAGAAGGCAAAGTCGTACAGCGACAGCATGAAAGAATTTACCGCTGCCCGGCTCAAGACGACGAAGTCGCGCTCGTTCATCGTGGAAGGCCTGTAAAATCCTCGTCGCTTCTAGCCTACGATTGTCCTTCAATCGGCTGACCTCAGGCGCTACCATGCTCTTCTCCTGGGGGTGGGCGACGGAGGGATAGCCATGTCAGTCTGGTCGAAACGCATCAGCCGCTGCTGCTTTACGGCATTGGCGGCGCCATTGATTCTGTCATTGCCTGTGCGGGCGCAGGACCAGCAGCAACCTCCGCCGCAGGCGCAGTCTCAGCCGGAACAGCAAGCTCTGAGCCAGCAACAGCTCCAGCAGCTGGTCGCGCCGATTGCGCTCTACCCCGATGCGCTGCTGGCGCAGGTCCTGACCGCATCGACCTATCCGCTTGAAGTGACATTGGCGGCGCGCTGGGCGGAGAAGAATCCGAACGTCAAAGGTGAGGCGCTCGAGGCGGCGATGCAGAAGGAGCCGTGGGATCCGAGCGTCAAGGGTTTGACGTCGGTGCCGCAAGTGCTCGCGATGATGAACGAGAAGCTGGATTGGACGGCCCAGCTGGGCGAGGCCTTCCTGGCCCAGCCCAACGATGTGCAGACGGCGGTCCAGATGCTGCGCAAGCAGGCGGAGACGACCGGCAACCTGAAATCGGGCAAGGAGCAGAAGGTCAGCCGGATCCCCGCGCCGCAGGGCACAGGTTATGCGGGACCGCCCGAATATATCGTCATCGAGCCGCTCGAGCCCGACTATGTATATGTACCTGTCTACGATCCTGTCCTCATCTACGGCCCCGGCTACTGGCCACCGGCCTATACGCCGTTCTTCTGGCGCCCGCGCTGGTGGGTAGCTGGTCCCGTGATTGCGTTCGGCACGGCCGCCTTCGTCGGGCCCGCGCTATGGTACCGCTACAATTGGGGACATCCCGGTTTCGCGGCGATCCAGACCAATACCGTTCTCTACAGCAAATTTAACAAGGGTGTCGTCGCTCCCGGCGCCGGCCAAGCCTGGCAATTCAACGCGGCGCATCGCAACACGCAGTTCAAGAATACAAACCTCCAGAAACAGTTCGGCAATGTCGGCGCGCGAAATGTGCAGGGCGTCCAGACCTTGCGCGGCCCGCAAACCGGAACGCAACTCGGAAAAGGCGCGCAGGGCGTTCAGGGTGTGCAGGGTGTCCAGACCCAAAAGAACATTCAGGGACTAAAGACGAGCAACACCACGCATATCCAGAAACAAACCAACAGGACGATCCAGAGCAACAAGACCATCCAGAGCAACAAGAACATCCAGAGCAACAAGAACATTCAAGGCAACCGCGTCCAGGGCGTGAAGACGAGCAACCGTGTCCAGGCGGTCGGCGGGGGCAACAAGGGTGGTGGCAACAAGAACGTAGGCAAGGGCAAAAAACATCCCTGACCGCACGGGTGCAAACTGCATCTGTCGTGTGTTTTGACCACCGTTCTCGAACAGGAGGCGACGATGATTGTCACGATTGTCACGTTCAAGCTCTCCCAGCCTGCCAGCCTTGAGGACATCACCAAGACTTTTCAGGCGACGGCGCCGAAGTATCAGAGCGTTGCCGGCCTCCTGCGTAAAAATTACTGGATGAGCGAAGACGGCAACCGTGCCGGCGGCATCTATGTCTGGGAGTCGCGCGCCGATGCGGACCGGCTCTACACCGCCGAATGGAAGAAATTCGTCGAAGGCAAGTACGGCGCTCCGCCCCAGATCGAATATCTTCATTCACCTGTGATGGTGGACAACCGCGATGGCTCGATAAAGGTCGCTGCGTAACCGGACGAAAATTTCGAAACAGAAGATCCGCTGCTTGCTTTGCGCTGGGGGGAAGGTCCTCCGGTCGGAGCTGCCGCACCCGGCGGATAATGCTGCCTTATTTTATGATGTATTTTACATCTAATATGATACTTGACGTATGATAATGGGAGTATAAATTATTATAATACACGTTTGATCTTTGCTGAGACACCGCATGATTACTGCTGCGCAGATGCGAGCGGCCCGGGCGCTGCTTGGCATTGATCAGCGCCAATTGGCGGAGCGCGCGGGCCTATCCCTGCCGACCATCCAACGAATGGAGGCAAGCGATGGCGTGGTCCGCGGCAACGTTGATTCACTTATGAAGTTGGTCGGTGCGTTGGCCGCCAACGGAATCGAGCTGATTGGCGAGGGCGCGACCTCCAGCAAGGGTGGCCGGGGGGTTCGGCTCAAATGAGCGCGCGCGCCGAACCAATGGCTGTTCGCCTGACGCGGAGGCGGTGATGGTGACTTTTGCGCTTTTCTGCGTCGTGGCATTTCTGTCGCTGTCTCCGATCGCCGTTGTTCTCTCAAGGTCGCCGCGTGCAAGCAGCGTTGTCTACGCTTCCTGTCTGATCGTCACACTGACGCTGGCTGTGGTGGGAGGCATGTGTCTGATCGGGCAGCCAACGTCCCGCATAACATTGCCACTCGGCCTGCCATGGCTTGGTGCTCATTTCCGCCTCGACGCACTCTCGGCGTTCTTCCTGATTGTGGTCAATCTGGGGGGCGCGGCCGCGAGCATGTTCGCACTCGGTTACGGCCAGCACGAGCACGCGCCCGAGCGGGTCCTTCCGTTCTATCCGGCTTACCTTGCCGGAATGAACGTGGTGGTTCTCGCGGATGACGCCTTTAGTTTTCTGGTGGCCTGGGAGTTCATGTCGCTGACGTCATGGGCGCTGGTGGTCGCGCACCACCGCGAGCGCGACAATTTGCAGGCGGGATACATCTATCTGTTGATGGCAGGCTTCGGCACGCTGGCGCTGCTTCTGGCGTTCGGTCTGCTCGCCGGCGGCAACGGCAGCTATCTCTTCGAGTCGGTTCGTGCCGCGCCGCCAAGCGCCAGCGTGGCGGCGATCGTCCTTGTCTTGGCCCTCGTCGGCGCCGGATCCAAGGCGGGCGTTGTCCCTCTTCACGCCTGGTTGCCGCTCGCTCATCCGGCTGCGCCCAGTCATGTCTCCGCATTGATGAGCGGCGTCATGACCAAGGTGGCGGTCTATGGTTTTGTGCGCATTGCATTCGATCTGCTCGGACCGCCGGTCTGGTGGTGGAGTATGCTGGTGCTCGCCATCGGCGGCGCCACCGCAGTCATGGGGGTGCTCTATGCGCTGATGCAGCACGACCTAAAACGGCTGCTCGCCTATCATACGGTTGAAAATATCGGCATCATCTTTATCGGCCTTGGTCTTGCGCTCGCATTTAAGGCGTATGGAATGGCCGATGCGGCGGCGCTGGCGTTGACTGCAGGGCTGTTGCATGTATTCAATCACTCCGTATTCAAGAGTCTCCTGTTCTTCGGCGCCGGTGCCGTGCTCAATGCAACCGGCGAGCGCGACATGGAGCATCTCGGCGGTCTGATCCATCGTATGCCGCAGACCGCGTTCGCGTTTCTCGTGGGTTGTGTTGCCATTTCGGCGCTCCCGCCGCTGAACGGC
>DASSSM010000191.1:0-2020 GCA_035708425.1 Pseudolabrys sp. | reverse complement strand
CGGATCAACCATGGCCTTGATCGAGGCCGCGGCCAGGGCATCGGCCTTCACCTCCTCCAGCGAGCGCCCACTGATCTGCGCGCGCCCCTGGAAAACGCGCACAATACGGTCGCCCTCGACTGCGCCGGGCGCGATCGCGTTGGCGCGGATACCCCATTCGCCGAGCTCCATGGCCAGCGTTTTCGTCAGGCCGATGACACCCCACTTCGTCGCCGCATAGGGGCTTCGATTGGGAAAGCCGTAGCGGCCCGCAACCGACGACATGTTGATGATGCAGCCCGCCTTCGATTTCTTCAGATGCGGAATGGCAAGCCGCGAGACGTCGAACATGGCCGTAAGGTTGACCGCGACAACCTTGTCCCAATCGTCAGGCGGGTAGTCGACAATCGGCAGCGTCAGCCCGGCGATGCCGGCATTGTTGATGAGCACGTCAAGCCCGCCGAGCGCCCCCACGGCCTCCGGCACCATCCGCTCGATTTCGGCACGGCTCGCCACGTCGTAGCGTCGGGCGGTTATGCCGGGAATTTCCTTCGCGATTGCGGCAAGGGCCTTCTCGTCGATGTCGCAGACGAAGACTTTGGCGCCATTCGCAGCGAAGGCGCGAGCAAACTCACGGCCGATGCCGGCGGCCCCGGCCGTTATCAGGACGCGTTGCGACATGATTCGGGGCAATCAGACCATACCGATCACCACGGGACAACGGCCCGCCTGCGGTTCACCGGTACCGCGTTCACCCTTGAAAGGCCCGAATCGGCTAAGCTCCCGCCGTTGATTCGGTATTCGTAACTGCGCGCCCGGGCGGCTTGGCCCTGGAGCGGGTTTGCATTGGAGTGAGGTGCCCTGGTTCGAGTGAATTGAGGTGCAGTGCCGTGCGTTGGCAACACCATCGAGGGAGCTCTACGCCATGGCGAAGAAACGAAAGACGGCGGCAAACAAACGGGCAAGTCGCAAGCGTCCCGCACGCCGGCGCGCGAGCGCGGATCAGACTGTCAACACGCTGGTCATCTTGGTGGTGATCGTGATCGTGCTTGGCGGCCTCTACCTCTACGCACAGAACAAGAAGCAGGCGGCGCTACTACAAAGTCTTTCGCCAGCGATCGCAGCTATCATGGCGCCGTTCAAGGCGGCGCTGGCACCTCAAGCTGTTGCGATTACGCCGGCAGCCCAGCCAGCGGCGCTGGCACAGCAATCGTCACAACCGCCCGAACCCGCGGCCGGACCCGATGGACGCCAGCCGGTTGCCCTCATCGAAGCAAAATAAGAGGCGAAGCCAGGTCTAGACGCCGTCGCTTTCGCTCAGCTGCCCGATGCGCTTGCGCAGTGCTGTCTTCTCAGCCCGCAGTCGCGCAGCCGCTCGCCCATTCGAGCGGCACTGGTACATCTTGGCTTTATTCATTCAGGAAAGCGACGCCGGCCTCATTGGGGGTCCGCCATATCATGCGGGCCAGGAATGAGCGCTCCTTGCGCGCGATCGTCAGATCGAACTGATCCGGCACCGTGGCCGTGTTGCTGAACGTGACTTTGGCGCCGCCAGTCGACAGATTGCGGACCTGGCAATCCATCGTCGATGCACGATTGTTGAATGCGATCACACCGCCAAGCAGCGTGCGCGAGCGGATAGCTTTTCGTTTTTCAACCATCGACGTGCTCCCGGCCAATTTCGCGATAAAGATATCAAGGGACCTACGCGCGACAAATCAACCGAACGCACGAATTGCGCGTTATCGTTAAATGCAATGGTTACTGGAGTTCAGTTCTGGCAGCGCGTGACCGAGATGACGCGCTCACCGCCGTCTTCCGACCGGACAGTCATCGGCTGTTGGACGCGCTGACAGGGCCGAGCCGTTTCGACCGCGACCGCGACCGGCACAGCAACCGTTTCGGTAGCGGCAGGCTGCGTCGCGTACACACCGCCATAGCCGGCGTACCACCACTTGTTATTCTGCCACCAAATCTGGCCGTTATTCATCGCGTACCACCAGTTGTTATTGTTGTTCTTCCACCAATGGCCTTTGTTGTT
>DASSSM010000190.1:0-7033 GCA_035708425.1 Pseudolabrys sp. | reverse complement strand
GATCGCGCCGGCGCCGGGTGCGATCAGCACAACAATACCGAACAACACCGACAGCAGCCCACCGAAGATCAGCATCCACTCGTTGTCGATCTCCTTGCGCAATTGAATCGCGCCGATGATCTCGAATATGCCGTGCACCAGCGCCCAGGCGCCGATGAACATCACCAGCAGGACTGCGGTGATGCCAGGCCAAAGAAACGTCACGACGCCCGCGGCGATGCCGAGGAGACCGACCACGACGAGCCACCAGGTCGGAATTGGCTTGGCACCGCCCGTGAAGGCGGCGATCAGCGCCAGCGCGCCGTCGACCAGTGCAAAGGCTCCGTAAAGCAGGACCAAGGTCACCAGGGTCAGCCCGGGCCAGGCGAATGCGAGAACGCCGAAGATGATGGCGGCGATCCCCCGCAACAGCAGGACCCACCAGGACTTGGCAAGCGCGTGCAGCACCGGGCGGTGGGGTAGTGGCATTGATGTTGTTGCCTGCATGACAGTCATCTCCCTGAAGGGTTCGGCCTATTGGCCCTTGATGGAAAATCTGTCGAGCACCTGGCTCCCGCGGTAGTGGTCATTAAAAGGTTGCATGACACGCGTATTTTCTGGTGGAGCCTCCGCGCGCGCCGCGCGCGCCGCCGGGTGGATCTTCATTGGATCTTGCGGCTCCGGCTTGGGTTGGGCGTCACGCACAGCTTGTAGTGTCATGTCGGGCGCGGGTGCCGGTGCGGTGGTGATATGGACATTGTCAGAGTGATGAGAAGAATCCGGCAAACCTGAGCGTTGGCTGGTGACGATCACGGGTGAACCGTCCTTCTCCAATGTCGCGTCTGCAAGGAATAGCAATGCAATCAGCGCCAAACCTGCCACTGCAAGGAAGGTAAGAGCTGGCATTGCCGCGCTCCGAGCGCACGTCCCTGGGGGACCAATTTAGGCCCCCCTGAGGGGGGTCGGTCGAGTTGGACCATGGGCCTACGGTTGGAACCGTTAGGCCAAGACGGCAGATGAAAGGGCGAAAACAGCTGAAACAGCGGCTGCCGCCACAAGCGAAAGGCGAAGGACGGTTTCCGGCAGACGGAGGATCGTCGCATTCCGCCACACCGCGTTCCAGTCGAACCGGTCGATCGCGTCGCGGGCCGGATACTTACATTTGTGCACAACTTTGTCGGCAATGAAGGGGATATCGCCCCGCGCGAGCCCAATGTCCTTGAGGACGGTATCAGGCAATTCAGCCAGTGCGCGGTGCGTCCTGTGAACAAGCTGGCCGCGGTGCGAAGCTGCGCCGGAAAGATGAACAACAACATCGGTCATTGCGAACCCCATTTCCGTTCAGTTTTGAACGCCGCGGGTTGGACACGCCGGTCGTACTCGTCGGCGAGCGCGTGGAGCGCCGCCGCGCCATCACCTGAAAAGGACGGACCGTGCATCAGCGCGAGTGTCCGCGGTGATACTTTTGCGAGTGCGCGGATTGTCGTTCCCATGCCGGGATTGAGCGCGGAGTAGCGGAACAGGTCTTCGGCGACGATCGCAGGTCCCACGACATCGTCATCGGTAAGTGCCGCACCATTCCCGAGCTGCGTGAACAGGTCGCCGCACAACAGCGTTCCTGTCGACTCTTCAAAGACCACGCCGGCGTCCCAGCCGTGCGGTGTGTGGGGTGTGTCGAGGTAGCGGACTTTTTTACCGCGGCCCAGGTCGATGACCTCGCCGTCCTGAAGCACGCGCGGTGCCCGGTCAGCAAAATCGTTGAGCGAGACCATGCAGCCGGTGTTGCCGTGCGCGGGCTGTGCGTTCGGGGCGAAGGCAAGCCACTCGTTCATCGCGCCGCACTCGTCGGCTTCGAAATGGCCATACGCGATCCAGCGCAGACGTTCAGGCGGAATCAGACGGCTTACGGCGTCCCGGTTCAGCGGAAACATCTTCCGCAGTCCGGTGTGGAACATCAGCGGCTCGTCCCCCAGGATCAGGAATTGATTGAAGGTGAAGCCAGCGGGCGGGGCGATGTCCGGCACAAAGGTCGAGAGCCGGTAAATGCCGTCGGCGATCTCAGCGATTTTGGTCTCCACAGCTTGTCTCCTGAGCGCTTAGTTTGAAGGTACATCTATGTGTACCGAAATCTTGGGGCTTGTCAATAATGATTGCACATGATAGTGCAATGAAATTGATGGCACGGACCTATACCCTCAGACGCCGGGCTGAGCAGCAGGCGGAAACGCGGCAGCGCATCGTCGAAGCGGCCGTCGATCTGCACGGCACCGTTGGCCCCGCGCTCACGACTTTCAGCATGGTGGCTGAACGGGCAGGCGTTCAGCGCCATACGCTCTATGCGCATTTTCCCGACGAGCGGAGCCTTCTTAAGGCCTGCTCGAGTTTTGCACTTGAGCGCCGTCCTCTGCCGGATCCGGCGCCGTGGCGGAAAATCGAAGACCGGTATGAGCGGCTGAGAGTCGGTCTCACCGCGATTTACAGCTGGTTTGAGCACGACGCCGATCTGGCAGCGTGCGTGTTGCGCGATGCCGAAACGTATCAGCCGGTGAGAGAAATTGTCGCGCTGCGGATGGGGCCGACCATCGCGGCCCAGCATGAGACGCTCGGCGAGAAGCTGAATGCCAAGCAACGGACGATGCTGGGGCTGGCCCTGAGCTTTTATACGTGGCGGACCTTGGTCCGCGACGGTGGGCTCACGCAGGACGCCGCTGTCGCAGCGATGCTGCAGGCCATCGAAAGTGCAAAATAAAAGTTGAACTGAAGTACAGCAGCCGGAAGCCCCGTCGCTGGCGCTTCCTCGATGCCTAATTTAGGCTATGCATCGTTTGTGCAAAGGAGTTGCGGGCAATGCAGGCGATGACACCAGGCGTCACCAAGGCCAATTCGGGCCTCGACGGAATTGTTTGGAGTATTTTGGGACAGACTTATGTTCCCAAGCAGCTCTCCGAAAGCTCTTTTGCCTGGCACGCGACCTTGCCGCCAACCACGTTCGTGCCGCCGCACATTCATCCAACGCAGGACGAGTTTGTCTACATGCTCGAAGGACGGATGGACGCGTTGATCGACGGCAAGGAGTTCTCGGCGACCGCCGGCGACCTGATCAAGCTGCCGATGGGTATTCCGCACGGACTGTTCAACAAGTCCGATCAGGTCCTCAAATGTCTTTTTTGGGTGGCTCCGACGCGCAAGCTCTATGATCTGTTCTGGGCGATCCACTCGATGAAAGAACAAAATCCGCCGGATGTCGTCGCCCTGTCGGCCAAGCACGAAGTGAACTTCCTGCCGCCGCCCGGCGCCTAGGCGACCTTGTTGCCTTTATTGACTTGCTCTTTGGCGAACCCGGCCTTGGCGGCGTAGCCGCGCACGATCGCTTTGCGTTCCTCATAGGATAGGACGTTGTCGATATTGTCGAAGCCGTTCGGCGCGCGCTGCTCGACGACGTCGATCACACCTTCCGGTCCGCCCGACCGGTTCGACTGGACGATCTGTGCGGTCATCGGCAGTCTTTCCCGCTCATAGGCCCAAAGCGCCTGTCCGGCGTGATCGGCTTCGTGCAGCCGGTCGGCCAGGCAGCGCGCATCGAGGATTGCCTGCGACGCGCCATTTGATCCGACCGGGTACATCGGATGCGCGGCATCGCCGAGCAACGTCACACGGCCGTGCGACCAGTGCGGCAGCGGATCGCGGTCGCACATCGGATATTCCCAGAATTCCGGTGTCGACTCGATCAGCGCCTTGGCGTCGACGAACGGAATATTGAAGCGCTGCACGTGCGGCATCAGATCCTCGAACCTGCCGGCCCGCGACCAGTCTTCCTTGCGCGGGGGGGCGCCGCCTTCGCCGACCTTTACCAGAACCGCCCAATTGGTGAGTGGCTTATCCTCACGGGCTCCTTCACCGATCGGATAGACAACCAGCTTGCCGGCCATTCCGCCCGCGATCACCATCGACCGCCCGGTCAGAAATTTTGGCCAGTCGATTGCGCCGCGCCAGAGCATCGAGCCGTTCCAGCGTGCCGGGCCTTCGTTTGGGTAGAGTGTTTCGCGGACGATCGAGTGGATTCCGTCGGCGCCGATCAGAATATCGCCGCGCGCAGTTGCCCGGTGCGAGCCGTCGCGGTCGAAGAAATACCCGGTGACACCGCCTTCGTCCTGGGTGAATGAGCCCAGCCGGTGGCCGGTATGAATTCGGGATTCGCCGAGCCGCTCGCGCACGGCTTCATATATCACCGCCTGCAGTCGGCCGCGGTGAATCGAAAATTGGGGGTATTCGAAACCGGCATCGGTGCCGCGCGGCTCGCGCCAGATCTCCTGGCCGATGCGGTTCATATAGAAAAGTTCGTGGGTCCGGATTCCGACCTGGTCAAGCCTCGATAGCAGCCCGAGTTGCGCCAACTCCTTAATCGCATGCGGCAGCGTGTTGATGCCGACGCCCAGTTCGCGCACGCTGTCGGCCTGCTCGAAAATCTCGCAATCGATCCCACGCGCATGCAGCATGAGGGCTGTTGTCAGCCCACCAATGCCGCCGCCGACGATTATGGCCTTCATAATTTACGCCCGACACCCATAACTGCAGGGATATTGCGGCTTGTCGGCCGCCGACGCAATTGGACGGTATTGCGGCAGCAATTGACTCTGCGGCGCTTTATTGGACCAATAGGCTTGGAAATGCTGGTGTTTTGGGGAGGAGTTCGATCATGCGTGCTTGCGTATGCAGACTCGCGGCTGTCGCGGCGTTCTTCGTTGTAGTGAACGCCGCAGCGGCGCAGGACAAGATCCGCATCGGCCTCATGTACACACTGTCGGGTCCGGCCTCGGCGCTCGGCCAGCAGTCGAAAAACGGCTTCGAGCTCGCGCTGAAAGACCTCGGCGGCAAGATGGGCGGCAAGGATGTAGAGCTGGTCGCGGTTGATGATGAGCTCAAGCCCGACGTCGCTATTCAGAAGGTTCGCGCCTTGCTCGAGCGCGACAACGTCGACTTCGTGGTCGGTCCGATCTTTTCCAATATCCTGGTGGCGATCCACAAGCCGGTCATCGACGCCGGAAAAATTCTGATCAGCACCAATGCCGGGACGTCGAATTTCGCTGGCGCAAGCTGCAACGCCAACTTCTTCGTAACGTCATATCAGAACGATCAGATATTCGAGGCAATCGGCGAGGCTGCGAACAAGCTCGGCTACAAGCGGGTCTACGCTCTTGTTCCGAACTATCCGGCAGGGAAGGATGCGCTTGCGGGTTTCAAGCGCACCTTCAAGGGGCAAATCGTCGAAGAGTCGCTGGCCCCGCTCAACACCACCGATTTTGGGCCGGAGGTTTCGAAAATCTCCGCGGCGAAGCCCGACGCCCTGTTCACATTCATGCCTGGCGGGCTCGGCATCAATCTTCTCAACACGTACATCCAGGCGGGACTCAAGGGAAAGGTCCCGATCGTGTCGGCCTTTACTGCCGACGAGGCGACATTGCCTGTGCTCAAGGACAATGCCGTCGATGTCTATGGAGTGCTGACCTGGGCACCGAACATGGACAATGCCGCCAACAAGAAGTTCGTGTCGGAATATGTGGCGGCCTACAAGGCGGTGCCGGCGTCCTACGCGATGCAGGCCTATGACGCTGCGATGTTGATCAACAGCGCCATGACGGCCGTGAAAGGCAACCTGTCGGATCAGAATGCGGTGCGCGCCGCGCTCAAGAAGGCTGCCTTCACGTCCGTGCGCGGGCCGTTCAAGTTCAACGTCAACGGCTTCCCGATCGAGGACTTCTACCTCACCAAGGTCGCCAAACGTGCCGACGGGATGTACGAGACCCAGATCGTCGAAAAGATCTACGCGAACCACGCCGACGGTTACGCCAAGGACTGCAAGACCCAGTAAAGCAAGGCTTTTTGCGCCCCTTCCGACCTGGCGGAAGGGGTGCATTTTTATGAGGAAAAATACTTTAAGTTTAGAAATTATAGGATTATAATAATTTACTTAAACGATCGGATCGGGCAATGCGCGCGGTTTGTCTCGGCGGCGGCCCCGGCGGCCTCTACTTCGCGATCTCGCTCAAGCGGCGAGACCCCGCGCACGAGGTTGTCGTCATCGAGCGCAATCGGCCGGACGACACGTTCGGCTGGGGCGTGGTGCTGTCCGACGAGACGCTGGCCAATCTCGAAGCCAACGATGCGGAGAGCGCGGCGCTCATCCGCGAGTCTTTTGTTTATTGGGACGACATCGCGGTGCACTATCGCGGCGAGACGGTGCGCTCGGGCGGTCACGGCTTTTCCGGCATCGGCCGCAAACGTCTGCTGAATATTCTTCAGGAGCGGGCGCGCGCCCTCGGGGTCAAGCTCCAGTTCGAGACCGAGGCCGCCGACGTTTCCGCTTATGCGGACTACGATCTGATCGTCGGCGCCGATGGGGTGAATTCACGGGTACGCGCCACCCATGCCGACGTGTTCAAGCCTGACATCGACGTGCGTGCTTGCAAGTACATTTGGCTCGGCACGCATCAGAAATTCGACGACGCATTTACTTTCATCTTTGAGCAGACCGAGCACGGCTGGATCTGGGCGCACGCCTACCAGTTCGACGGCGACACTGCGACTTTTATCGTTGAATGCTCGGAAGAGACCTGGCGCCGAGCCGGGTTCAGGCAGATGAGCACCGAGGAGACGATTGCGGCCTGTGAGAAGATCTTTGCCCGCAATCTCGGCGGTCATAAATTGATGTCGAACGCGCGCCACCTGCGCGGTTCGGCCTGGCTCAACTTCAATCGTGTCCTGTGCGAGCGCTGGAGCAACAAAAATATTGTCTTGCTCGGAGACGCTGCAGCAACTGCGCATTTCTCGGTTGGCTCAGGTTCGAAACTCGCGCTGGAAAGCGCCATTGCGCTCGCAGATTATTTGCACAGCGAGCCGACCATGACACACGCTTTTCGCCGCTATGAAGACGAGCGGCGGCTCGAAGTCCTGCGCTTGCAGAGCGCGGCACGTAATTCCACCGAATGGTTCGAGGACGTCGAGCGCTATCTTCATCTCGATCCGGTCCAGTTCAACTACTCGCTGCTGACACGTT
>DASSSM010000189.1:0-10311 GCA_035708425.1 Pseudolabrys sp. | reverse complement strand
GCAACGGCCCGAAGCGTGCGAGATCGTGCGCATTGACGTCATCGACCCAGAAGATCGCATGCGGGTTACCCATGCTCGCCACGGACGGCGAATGGAGCACCGGTTTGTCGATTGGGCCAATCTGCAACTCGATCGCACGCGTGTCACGGAATTCCTCCGCCAGCGGAATCTCGTCCCACTTGAAGCGGGGTGGCCCCATGTCCACCGTGAACATGCCATCGGCGCCCTTCCAGCAATTGAGAATGCCGGCGGTCGTTTCAAAAGTGAGGGTATCCTTGCCACTCTCCTTGGCCACGAGATCGGCGACGCAGCGCATGCCGTTTCCGCAGGCACCCGCTTCCGAGCCGTCATTGTTATAGATGCGAATGAAGGCGTCGGTGCCCGGCGTGCGTGGCGCATAGAGCGCCATCAGTTGATCAAAGGGCGCACCGCCAGGCCGCCCCGCCGCGCGGGCTTCGTCCGCCTCTATTTTGCCGCCGCGCGCGCGCAGATCGACGACGACAATCTCATTGCCGACGCCGTTCATCTTCACGAAGGACTGATTGGCGAGTGCGCCCATATCGTGCTTTGCCCGCGTTTTGCCGGGTTTATATGGCGAATAAGCGAGGATTGGCCAGAGGCCATGCTAGAATGTGCACCAATGCTGGCGAATCGCCGGGCCGCCGCGAACGACGGAGAGCCGTGATGTCGCCGTTTCAGCTAATTTTGACGCTTGCAGTCCTTGTATTGCCGTTCACAGTCGACGTGGCCACTTCGCAGCCCAAACCTGGTGTCAGCGATCCGATGCCAGCTCCAATGGGGCCAGCTTCACCGTCGCCGCTGCAACCAGGCGATGCCTTTGGAGAACAGGTGACATTGCCCGAACGAACGATGGTCTATCTCAAGGGCCACAGCAAATGGGACAATGCCTTCGACACCTTGATTGATGCGTTCAAATCGCTGCACGAATATCTCGACAAGCAGAACATCAAACCGACCGGCCCAGCCTTCACGGTCTACACCCAGACTGACGACACCGGTTTTTCCTATCAGGCCGCGCTGCCGATTGCAGAGTCGCCGAAGGATCCCCCGAAGGGCGACATCGCGGTCGGTCCCGCCCCTTCCGGCAAGGCCTACAAATTTGTTCATCGTGGCTCATACGATGCCATGGATACGACCTACGAGGCGATTACGAACTATCTCGACGACAAGCAACTGGAAGCGAAAGACCTCTTCATCGAGGAGTACGCCACCGATCCGGTGAAGAGCGATCCTGACAAGCTGGTGGTGAATGTGCTCGTTCCGGTGAAATGATGATGATAAGGCACTTTGCATTCATTTTGTTCGCGTGCGCACTTGGGTTTGGCCAGGCGCATGCGGCGGAAAAACTCGTAACGGTGACTGGCGAAGCGACGGTTGCGGTCGCGCCGGACACCGCGATGATCCGCATTGGCGTAACCAGTCAGGACAAGACCGCGCGCGAGGCAGGCGAAGTCAATGCAAAGCAGATGACGGCCGTGCTCGCGGCAATCAAGGATGCCGGCATCGCGGACCGCGACATCCAGACCTCGCGGCTGTCGCTGCAGCCGCAATACGATCCGAACAAGAGCGGCACCGCGAGGCTCACCGGCTTCCAGGCCACCAACCAGGTGACAGTCCGGATTCGGGATATCGACAAGTTGCCGGCCGTCCTCGACCGCGCGATCGGCGCCGGCGCCAACGAGATGTCGGGCATAGAGTTCGTGGTCTCGGAGCAGTCGAAGCTGCTCGACCAGGCCCGGGATGATGCGATCGCGGATGCACGGCGGAAGGCCGAGCTTTACGCCAAGGCCGCAGGGGCCAAGCTTGGCCGCGTCGTTTCGATCACGGAAGAAGGCTCCTCCCCGCCGCCGCGACCGATGCAGGCCATGCGCGCCGGCGCGGTTCCCGTTGCCCCTGGCGAGCAGACGCTAAGGGCCGTCGTGACCGTTAGCTATGAATTAGGGCCGTAAATCCGCCCTGCCTTGACTCGGCCGCATCGCGAACCTAGGTTCCCGCCGCTCTCGATAGAGACGTGAAATTCCAATCCGCCGCCCGGTCCATTGAGAGGCCGGAGGCCACCGCCCGACAGCGCGATGCGCCCTCGGGCGCAATGGTACTTGTAGACTGATGTTTGACTCGTTGTCGGAAAAACTCGGCGGCATCCTCGACCGCCTCACCCGCCGCGGCGCGCTCAGCGAAGCTGACGTCGACGCCGCACTGCGCGAGGTGCGCCGTGCGCTGCTCGAGGCGGACGTCGCGCTCGACGTGGCGCGCGCGTTCGTTGACGGCGTCAAGAAAGAGGCCGTCGGCGTCGAAGTGATGAAATCGGTGACGCCCGGCCAGATGGTCGTGAAGATCGTGCACGACCAGCTTGTCGCGACGCTCGGCGCCGGCAGCCAGGGTACGAACACGGGCATTGACCTCAACGCTGCGCCGCCGGTCGCCATCATGATGGTCGGCCTGCAAGGTTCAGGAAAAACCACGACGACCGCCAAGCTTGCAAAGCGGCTTACCGATCGGCAACGGCGCAAGGTGATGATGGCCTCGCTCGACGTGCGCCGTCCGGCGGCAATGGAGCAACTTGCCGTGCTCGGGCGCGACGCACAGATCGACACCCTGCCGATTGTCGAGGGCCAGACGCCGCCGCAGATCGCGCGCCGCGCCATCGAAGCGGCCCGTCTCGGCGGTTACGACGTCGTGATGCTCGACACCGCAGGCCGCACCACGCTCGACGACGCGATGATGAGCGAGGCGGCCGAGGTCAAACGCGCGATCAATCCGCACGAGGTGCTGCTCGTCGCCGACGCCCTCACCGGCCAGGATGCGGTCAACCTGGCGCGCTCCTTCGACGAGCGCGTCGGCCTTTCCGGCATCGTGCTAACACGTGTCGACGGCGACGGGCGTGGCGGTGCTGCGCTTTCAATGCGTGCGGTCACGGGGAAACCGATCAAGTTGATCGGCACCGGTGAGAAGCTTGATGCGCTTGAAGATTTCGATCCGACCCGCATCGCCGGCCGTATTCTCGGCATGGGCGACATCGTCGCGCTGGTGGAGAAGGCCGCCGCCAATATCGACGCTGAAAAAGCCATGCGCGCGGCCGAAAAGATGCGCAAGGGCGCCTTCGATCTCGCCGACTTGCGCGAGCAGCTCACGCAGATGCAGGCCATGGGTGGACTTAGCGGCCTGATGGGTATGCTGCCGGGCGTCGCCAAGATGAAGAATCAGCTTGCCGCCGCCAATCTCGATGACAATGTCGTCAAACGCCAGATCGCGATCATCGACTCGATGACCCCGAAGGAGCGCCGCAACCCGGATTTGCTCAAGGCCAGCCGCAAGAAGCGTATTGCCGCCGGCTCCGGCACGACGCCTGAAGCGATCAACAAATTGCTGAAGATGCATCGCGGCATGTCGGACATGATGAAGATGATGGGCGGCGCCAAGCGCGGCCCGCTTGCCGGCCTGGCGCAGGCCATGGGTTTCGGCTCCGGCATGCCGTCACCCGAGCAGATGGCGGAAATGGCGAAGAACACCCCCGGCGGTCAACTGCCGCCAAATATGCCCGGCAGTGGAGGTTCTTTGCCGCCGACCATGCCGAAGCTGCCTCCGAATATGCCCGGACTACCCGGCCTGCCGGGTTTGGGCGGAAAGTTTCCCGGATTGCCGGGCGGTTTGCCGCCCGGCCTTGGAAAGAAGAAGTGACTATCGATCAGTAGAATGAGAAAGGACTAAAGGATGTCTCTCGTTATTCGTCTCGCCCGTGCCGGCACCAAGAAACGGCCGGTTTATCACGTCGTCGTCGCCGACAATCGCGCGCCGCGCGACGGCCGCTTCATCGAGCGGCTCGGCTATTTCAATCCGTTGCTGCCAAAAGAAAAGACCGAGCGGCTCAAGCTCGACCTCGAAAAAGTCCAGGCCTGGATGAAGAAGGGCGCGCAGCCGTCCGATCGCGTGATGCGCTTCCTTGACGCCGCCGGGATCATGAAACGGCCGAAGCGCAACAATCCGGAGAAGGCGATCCCGCGCAAGGAGCGCAAGGCGAAGGAAGAGGAAGCGGCGAAAGCTGCCGGTGGTGCGCCCGCGTCGGAAGGCGGCAAGCCTGCGGAGAAGGCGGCGGAGAATCCGGCAAAGGCAGACAAGCCGGCCGAGGCCGCGCCGGCTCCGGCGGCGAGCTAAGGCTCGCCCGCTCGCGCCGTGGCCGAACGAATTTGCGTTGCCCGCATCGGTGCCGCGCACGGCGTGCGCGGCGAGGTGAAGCTCTGGTCGTTCACGGAAGATCCGGCGGCAGTTGCGACCTACGGTCCGCTGGAAACTGAAGACGGCAACCAGCGTTTCGAGATCGAGGCCATGCGTCCGGCTAAGGACCACTTCGTCGCTCGCATTGCGGGCGTCAGTGACCGCGATGCAGCTGAACGATTGCGCAATCTCGAGCTTTATGTTCCGCGCGCACGGCTGCCCAAGATCGCCGAGCAGGATACCTACTATCACGCCGACCTGATCGGTCTTGATGTCGTTACACCGGAGGGTGTTCAGATCGGAACGGTGCACGCGCTGCATAATTTCGGCGCCGGTGACATCATCGAAATCATGCCGGTGGGCAGCGGCGAGCCCTGGATGCTGCCGTTCAACGACGCAACGGTTCCACGTGTGGATCTTGAGGCAAAGCAGATCGTGCTTGTGCAACCGGTTGAGGTCGAGGTGCGGGACGAATGAGCATGTGGCGGGCAAGCGTATTGACCATCTTTCCGGAGATGTTCCCGGGACCGCTGGCGCAGAGCCTGGCGGGCAAGGCAATGACGTCCGGCATCTGGTCGCTCGACACGGTCGACATTCGCGCGCATGCGACTGACAAACATCGCACCGTCGACGACACGCCCGCCGGCGGCGGGCCCGGCATGGTGATGAAGGCCGATGTGCTTGCGCACGCGCTCGACGGCCTCCCGCATGACACGCGCCCCCGTCTGCTGATGAGTCCGCGCGGCCTGCCACTCCGGCAAAGCCGTGCAGCAAAGCTCGCGCACGGACTGGGAGTTGTAATTGTGTGCGCACGCTTTGAAGGCGTCGACGAACGGCTGATCAGGGCGCGCAGGCTCGAGGAAGTATCCCTCGGCGACTTCGTTTTGTCCGGTGGCGAGATTGCCGCGCTTGCATTGCTCGATGCGTGCGTACGCCTGCTGCCCGGAGTCATGGGCAAGGAGGCATCCGCCGCCGAGGAAAGTTTCGCAGACGGGCTGCTCGAATACCCTCAGTACACGCGGCCGCCCGTTTTTGAGGGCGAGCCGATCCCCGAAGTGCTCACCTCCGGAGATCACGCCAAGGTCAAAGCTTGGCGGCAGGCGGAGGCCGAGCGGCTTACCGCCGAGCGCCGACCGGACCTCTGGTCGGCATACCAGGCCCGCAAAGCGCCGAAAAACCGCACGAATCCAAAGGATGACAAGCCGAAAGCTTTGTAATAAAAGCTCGCCAACCCATTCAGACCAGACAAAGACCGCGCGCCGGTTGCTGGCGCTGCCGACGGAGAATTCGCAATGGACATCATTCAGCAGCTCGATAAGGAGCAGGTCGAGAAACTCTCGGCCGGCAAGACCATTCCCGACTTCCAGCCGGGCGATACGGTGTTGGTTAACGTCAAGGTCGTCGAAGGCGACAAGGCACGCGTGCAGGCTTACGAGGGCGTCTGCATCGGCCGCTCGGGGCGCGGCATCAACGAGAACTTCACCGTGCGCAAGATTTCGTACGGCGAGGGCGTCGAGCGCGTGTTCCCGCTCTATTCACCGATGATCGACTCGATTGAGGTGGTCCGCCGCGGCAAAGTCCGCCGCGCCAAGCTGTACTACCTGCGCGGACTGCGCGGCAAGAAGGCACGCATCTCCGAGGCGCAGGGCGCCGGTGGCACGGAAGGCGCCGAGGTTGCGGCCAGCGAGTAATATTCCGTCTATTCGGGGTGAAAGGGCCGCTACGGCGGCCCTTTTTCTTTGCCCGCCCATTCGTTGTCGGCGGCAGAATGATTGGCTATATAACCGACATGGTTTCCAAAGCTCAGCGGATTGTCCTGGTCGACCACGCGCGATTGCCGTGGCGGTTTTTCGGCCGGCTGACGGCAGCGGTGCAGGCAGGCCTTTGATCGCGTCCGCACGGAACGCGTGCAAGCCGCTATCCACTCTCTCTGAGCAAGGTTGACGCCATGAAACCACGAACGCTCTACGACAAAATCTGGGAAGACCACCTAGTTGACGAGCAGCCGGATGGGACGTGCCTCATCTATGTTGATCGTCATCTGGTGCACGAGGTCACCTCACCGCAGGCCTTTGAAGGCCTGCGCGCCGCCGGCCGCAAAGTGCACGCACCCGACAAGACATTGGCCGTGGTCGATCACAACGTTCCGACCACCGACCGCAGCAAGCCTAATCCGGATCCGGAAAGCGCCGAGCAGATCGCAGCGTTGGCAAAGAACGCCAAGGATTTCGGCATCGAGTATTTCAACGAGTTCGACAAACGTCAGGGCATCGTCCACATCATCGGACCCGAACAGGGCTTCACGCTGCCCGGCACCACGATCGTGTGCGGAGACAGCCACACTGCAACGCATGGTGCTTTCGGCGCGCTCGCCTACGGCATCGGCACATCCGAGGTCGAGCACGTGCTCGCGACGCAGACGTTGATCCAGAAGAAATCGAAGAACATGCGCGCGGTGGTTGACGGCAAACTGCCGCCCGGCGTCACCGCGAAGGACATCATCCTTGCGATCATCGGTGAGATCGGCACCGCCGGTGGCACGGGCTATGCGCTGGAATATGCCGGCGAAACAATCCGCGCGACATCCATCGAAGGCCGCATGACGATCTGCAACATGTCGGTGGAAGGCGGCGCCAAGGCCGGCTTCATCGCGCCGGACGAGAAGGCGTACATTTATCTCAAGGACAAGCCGAAAGCACCGAAAGGCAAGGCCTGGGATGAGGCCATGCGCTACTGGGAAACCCTACGCTCCGACGACGGCGCGTATTTCGACCGTGAGATCCGTCTCGATGCGGCGAAACTGCCGCCGCTGGTCACCTGGGGCACCAGCCCCGAGCAGGTGACGTCGATCACCGGCAAAGTGCCGGTGCCATCGGAAATTACCGACGAAAGGAAACGCATCGCGGCCGAACGCTCGCTCGAATACATGGGTCTCAGGGGCGGTGAGAAGATGACCGACCTCAAGCTTGACCGCGTGTTCATCGGCTCATGCACCAATGCGCGTATCGAGGACCTGCGCGCTGTGGCGCGCGTGGTCGAAGGCAAGACGGTCAATGCCAACGTCAACGCGATGATCGTTCCCGGCTCCGGCCTCGTGAAGATGCAGGCGGAAGCGGAAGGCCTCGACAAGATTTTCAAAGCCGCTGGTTTCGAGTGGCGCGAGCCGGGCTGCTCGATGTGCCTTGCGATGAACCCCGACAAGTTGCAACCGGGCGAGCGCTGCGCATCAACATCGAACCGCAATTTTGAAGGGCGTCAGGGCTACAAGGGCCGCACGCATCTCGTGTCGCCGGCAATGGCGGCAGCAGCCGCGATCGCTGGTCATTTCGTCGACGTGCGGGAATGGAAGTAGCAGCGCAGTTTCGGAGTGAGACGGAAAAAGCCCGCCAGGCAGGCGGGCTTTTTCTTACCAGCAGCGCCACGCCCGGCGGTATGCCCAGTGGCCGTTGCGCCAAACACGCACGCGCGCCCAACCGCAGGCCGGCCCCGGAGGCGTCGCGTAGTAATATGGCCCCGGGTAGTACGCGTAGGGATAACCCCAGCCCCAACCATAGCCGAGCCCAAGTCCAAGCCCGAAAGCGGGACCCCAACCCCAGCCGCCGCGCCAACCTCCATGCCAGTGGCCGCCATACCAGCGCGCTTCCGCATTACCAGGCACGAATGTAAAAAAGCTGAAAATCAGAACTGCGCTTGCGAAAAATCGTGTCAGCCTAGACATCACTGCACCTCCGGTGCCGCCTCGCCCCCTCGCCAAGCCAACTATATGCCGCCGCCGCGATAACCTCTATTCCCACCAGCAGCGCATTTGCGGCACGATCACCGGGCCGCTGACGCGATATTCTTGCGCAAGCCACGAGCGACACTGCCGCTTGGCATTTGGTCCAGGATAGACGCGGCGCGGATAGATTGTGACGCGGGGCCGCTTTTTCTGCGCGGCGAATTCAGCCGGACAATTTGCCGAACTTTCGTTATTGCAAACGGACGGCTGGGCTGACGCTGGTATCTGTGCGCCAGCGCTGAGGACAAATATCAAGCCAATCAAGGCCAGCCGCATAGCAATGTTCGACATCGATCGCTTGCGCCTCGTATCAGGGTCGCCAACCGTTGCGCATCCGGGGGCTCGCCGTCAACCGCTTGGACCACATGCAAACCTCGCCTACAACCTTGCCATGACTGGCCAATTCCACGATTGGCGCGGATCGGCGGCGCCGTCGATGTCGGATATCGAGGGGCTTGCTTCGGAGGCGTACGCGCGTCTTCCAGAGCATTTCCGTAATCTCTGTGAGAACCTCGTCATCCGAGTTGAGGATTTTCCGACTGACGAGGTTCTCGAGAGCATGCGTGCCGAGAGCGAGTTCGATCTGCTTGGTCTGTTCCAGGGCGTCGGGCTGCCATTTCAGTCGGATGCGACCCCCGAGCTCATGCCAAACATGATCTGGCTATACCGCCGGCCGATCCTCGACTATTGGGCCGAGCACGAGGACACGTTGGGAGAAATCGTGACCCATGTCCTGGTGCATGAGATCGGGCACCACTTCGGGCTGTCGGACGAGGATATGGAAGCAATCGAGGCAAGCGTCGAATAGACGGGCATCGATCCCAAACCATGATGATGATCATTCACAATTGGAATTGGTCGAGCGTGCCCGGCTGCGCGAACATTACACGATAGGGAGATTCGTCATGATCGTGACTGTCTTTCGTTCCCGCCTGCGCCCCGGCGCGCGCGAGGAATACATCGCTCTTGTCGACCGCATGGTCGAATTGGCGAAGACGATGCCCGGCTACATTTCTCATAAAGGTTTTTTTGCCGAAGACGGCGAGCGGGTTACAATTGTCGAATTCGAGCACGAAGAGGGGATGCGTGCCTGGCGCATGAACCCCGAACATCGAGCCGCGCAGAAAAAGGCTCGGGAAATCTACTATTCCGAATACAGCGTGCAGGTGTGCAACGTGGTGCGCGAATCCAAATTCAAGCTTGATGAGCGGGTGCCGGCCTAGCGGGATCGCGCCTTACGTTTGTCCTTTTTCGGCGTCGCAAGGGCCGCACTGTGATTGCGCTCGCACACGCCGCCCAGAACTCCGGCCGCCGTCAGACATTGCTTGATCGAGTAATAGGAGCAGCTGGTCTATTCCGGCCCGCCAGAGTCGCGATAGCACCAAGGGCCGTCATTTGCCGCTTTTGACGCACTTATGAAGCCAAGAAGAAGTGCCGCGACCGTTAAAATGCGCATAGCTGATCTCCTCTTCTCAATCCGCTATTGACCAAAACACCGGATCTTAAGAAAAAGAGTTCTAAGGTGCTTGAGGCGAAGTCGGAGAAACCATGGAAAAGTTCACCAGACTCGAGGGCGTTGCCGCCCCGCTGCGCATCATCAATGTCGACACCGACATGGTGATACCGAAGCAGTATCTGAAGACCATCAAGCGCACCGGTCTCGGCAAGGGCCTGTTCTCCGAACGCCGCTACAAAGACGACGGCAGCGAGAATCCGGAATTCGTGCTGAACAAGCCGGCGTATCGCAAGGCCAAGATCCTTGTTGCCGGCGACAACTTCGGCTGCGGCTCGTCGCGCGAGCACGCGCCGTGGGCGCTGATGGATTTCGGCATCCGCTGCGTGATCTCGACCTCGTTTGGCGACATCTTCTACAACAATTGCTTCAAGAACGGCCTGCTGCCGATCCGGGTGTCCCCGGAAGATCTTGAAAAACTTTTTGACGATGCCGAGCGTGGCGCCAACGCGACGCTGACGGTCGACCTCGAGAAGCAGGAAATCCGCGGCCCGGATGGCGGCGTCGTTTATTTCGACATCGACCCGCACCGCAAACATTGCCTGCTTAACGGTCTCGACGATATCGGCCTCACTCAACAGAAGCAGAGCAAGATAGAAAGCTACGAGAAGAAAGCTGGCGCGGCACGCCCCTGGGCGTGACTACTGCTGCAACGTGGTGCCGGCTGGCGCCACCTCAAGGCCAATGACACCACTTCTTGCAACCGCGTCCTGTAAAAATCCGGATGCACGAACGTCATTGATGAAGGCGTTAATATCCATGAGGACGCCAGGCCTTCCCTTCGCCA
>DASSSM010000188.1:0-3300 GCA_035708425.1 Pseudolabrys sp. | reverse complement strand
GCTCGAAGCGCATCTGCGATCACGCGATCCGCAATGGGCCGCTGCGATCACCGGCGCGCCGGTCGAGACTGTTGAGGAATTTGCGGGACTGATCGGCGAGCGCAAGCGCGCGTTTTTCCGTCTTGGGTACGGCTTTTCGCGCTCGCGCAATGGCCCGGTTAACATGCACGCGGCGAGTTGCATTCCGGCCGTGACAGGCGCCTGGCAGTACGAGGGTGGCGGCGCTTTTCATATCAGTGCGGACATTTTCCGGCTCGACAAGACCTTGATCGAGGGTCTGGACGTCTGGGACCGCTCCGTACGGATGCTCGACCAATCTCGCATCGGCGCAATCCTGACCGGCGAGCGCGAAGCACTGCATGGCGGCGCGCCGGTTAGCGCGATGATCATCCAGAACACCAATCCGGTATCCGTGTGCCCCGATCAGACACAGGTGAAGCGCGGGTTCGCGCGCGAGGATCTTTTCGTCTGTGTGCACGAGCAGTTCATGACGGAGACCGCGCAAGTCGCTGACGTCGTGCTACCGGCAACAACGTTTCTCGAGCACGATGATATCTACCGTGGCGGCGGGCATCAGTACCTCATTCTTGGACCGAAACTGGTCGAGCCGCCGGGCGAGTGCCGCAGCAATCACGAAGTCATCTGCGGACTGGCGCAACGGCTTGGTGCCGAGCATCGCGGGTTCACCATGAGCCCGCGCGAACTCATCGACCAGATGCTGCAGGTGTCGAAACGGGGCACGCTTGCCGAGATCGAGGCCAACAAGTGGATCGACTGCCAGCCGCCCTTCCGGGAATCGCATTACCTTGATGGCTTTCCGTGGCCGGACGGAAAATTCAGGTTCAAACCGGATTGGCCGAACGTTCCGTTTCGCAGCCCTTACAAGAGCGGCCCGGTTGCCGACATGCCGCGGCTGCCGGACCATTGGACGTCGATCGAAGTTGCGGACGTCGAGCATCCGTTCCGGCTTGCGACGTCGCCGGCGCGCGGCTTCCTCAATTCGACCTTCAACGAGACGCCGACGTCGCTGGCGCAGGAAAGCCGGCCGACCGTGATGATCCATCCCGACGACGCTGCGGTGCTCGGGATTTCTACCGGCGACTATGTCGTTCTCGGCAACAAGCGGGGAGAAGTGCGCCTGCACGCACGGGTTTTCGAGGGCGTGCGGCAAGGAGTTCTGATTGCGGAATCGATCTGGCCGAACGCCGCCTATGCCGATGGTTGCGGCATCAATACGCTGGTCGGTGCGGATTCAATCGCGCCTTACGGCGGAGCCGCGGTGCACGACAGCAAAGTATGGATACGGCGGCGCTTGAGCTGAGCCGCCGTATTTCTTTCGTCAGCCTTTTAATTTTTCATCGACGCTGAAGCGGCCGCCCCCAGTCACGAACAGCACGAGAAGTCCGCCTGCAATGGCGAGGTTTTTTGTGAGAAATATGTATTGCACGAGTTGGGCGGCCTGCGGATATCCCCAGTAGCGGTGCGCCGTGACCGTAGCGACGACGACAAAGGCGAGGCCAAGCAAAGCGCCGTAACGGGTGCCGACACCGAGAACGAGCGAGGCAACGATGATCCACTCAACAATATTGGCCAGCGGGCTCATGATGCTCGGGCTCATAAAGTTGATGGAGGTGAGATAGGGGACGGTCGGTGAGCCGCCCCACACGGTCATCAA
Source organism: Pseudolabrys sp. (assembly GCA_035708425.1). Classification (GTDB taxonomy): domain Bacteria; phylum Pseudomonadota; class Alphaproteobacteria; order Rhizobiales; family Xanthobacteraceae; genus Pseudolabrys. Next base: position 1,625 of record DASSSM010000188.1, on the reverse strand, counting down.
AAAAACACACGCGATAAGCACGCGCCCGATCAGCAGCAAAATGTCGGTCATGCCCGTGGCGATGCCATCGGCATGAGAAAGCAGCGGATGCGATGAACCCTTGGCCATGGTAGTCCCCCCGATATGCTTGTTACGAATGCATAATAGTTGCGTCCCGCTGACCTATCGGTCAACTCTCCCCAAGCGGTTGTCCAGCGAATACCGCCCAGGCCCGAGGACGATCAGGAATAGTAAGGCCCCGATGATGGCCAGATTTTTATAGAACTGCACTTGATTGGCTGCGCGCGAGGGCCCTTCAAAGGTCCAGAAGGGATGCGCGAAGATCAGCGTGAGTACGACAAATATAATCAGCACGCTCGCAGCCCACCGTGTCTGAAAGCCGACGAGAATGAGCAGTCCACCGAACAGATCGATGGCTGCGACCAGATAGGCAATTACCGTCGGCGAGAGCACCCCGCCGGTTACGCCGACGAATTTTACAATCGCGGCATTCGTCGTATAGCTACCGATATTCGTGAATTGCAGATATCCGAACACAATAAACACGACCGACGTTAATGCGCGTGCGGCGAGATTGGCGCTGTCCGACATTCTTACTCTCCCGAAGGCGGCGTGATGCGTGGACCGTGGAGCGACGCTAGAATTCTTTGCCGATCATACGGTCAACTGAATAGGGCCCGCCACCACGTAGCATGATCGCAATCAACACCAGCAGCCAGAATAGTGGAAATTCCCAACCGTTCACGGCCGCACCAAAGCCGCGCGGGACATGCACGACCAGGATAAGAACGATGAATTCTATGACCAAAAGAAGGGCGGCAGGACGGGTCAGCAGACCGATCGCGACCAGCAGCGCGACAACAGTCTCGTTGAAGGGGATGTAATAAGCCCAGAAACTCGACGGCTCGAGTCCAAGCTTTGCAAAATATCCGGTTAGGCCTGCATGGCTCATCGTCGTAACTTTGATCCAGCCATGCACGAAGACAAATACGCCTGCCGTCACACGGACGATCAGGTAAGCTAAATCGGATGTAAGCCCGTAGTACTGACCCAGTGCCGGAATGATTGGCCGTGGATCGCTGGCTGCTCGTACGTTCATGGCATAACTCCCCTCGATTAGCCGCCGGATAGGCGTTCCAGCCTATAAACACCGCAGCCCCTGACGACATTCACGTTGGGTCGTGGAGAAATTACTCCAGGGGAACCAATGCAGCCGAATCCGGAACGGGAATGCTGTCAACAAAACATCGCTCATTTTCAACCCGGACGCGGCCCTCGGCTACGAGTTTGAGCGCTAACGGGTAAATTTGATGCTCGACCTTGAGGACGCGTGCGGCAAGCGCTTCCTCAGTCTCCCCGGGTCGCACGCTGACCGCCGCGTGTGCGATGATTGGCCCGGAGTCCATCTCAGGCACCACAAAATGAACCGTTGCGCCGTGGACCTTCACGCCCGCCTCGAGAGCCCGCCGGTGCGTATCGAGGCCCTTGAAATCCGGCAGCAGGGCAGGGTGGATGTTGAGAATTCGATGCTGCCATTGCTTGACGAAACCTGCGGTCAACAGTCGCATAAAGCCGGCAAGACACACGATGTCGACGCGATGCTTTTCAAGCACGGCTTGCAGGGC
>DASSSM010000187.1:0-2551 GCA_035708425.1 Pseudolabrys sp. | reverse complement strand
CGCGCCGTATATAGCGGGGCGCCGGGGCGCCGTCACCCGTCTTGTCCACCAGTTTTGACGAGCCGTGGTGCTTTACCACGAGCGGCAATGTCCGCGACGAGGCCCGCGAGACTACCGACGTCGGTAACCTTAAGGTTGTGCTCGGCCAGCTCGCTGCGCGCAGCGTCGGGAACAATGGCGCGATTGAATCCGAGTTTGGCCGCTTCCTTGAGCCTGGCGGCGCTCTGCGCCACTGGGCGCACCGCTCCGGACAATGATACTTCTCCAAAAAAGACCGCGTCGGCCGGAAGCGGAGCATTCGCAAGCGACGAGATCAACGCTGCGGCTGCCGCTAGGTCGCCAGCCGGCTCGTGAATACGCATGCCGCCGGCCACATTGAGGTAGACATCGTGCCCACCCAGCCGTACCCCACAATGGGCCTCGAGCACCGCTAGCACCATCGACAGACGGCTCGGATCCCAGCCGACAACGGCGCGCCGTGGCGTGCCGAGCGAAGTAGGTGCGACAAGCGCCTGAACCTCGACGAGCAACGGCCGCGTCCCCTCGATGCCCGCGAAGACAGCGGTACCAGGCTGGCCGAGATCGCGCTCCGACAAAAACAGCTCGGACGGATTTGCGACCTCGCGCAGGCCTGAACCGGTCATTTCAAAAACGCCGATTTCATCTGTCGGTCCGAACCGGTTTTTGACCGCGCGCAGGATGCGGAATTGGTGCGAGCCTTCGCCCTCAAACGAGAGCACTGCATCGACCATGTGTTCGACGACGCGCGGGCCTGCGATTTGGCCGTCCTTGGTGACGTGACCGACTAGAATGATTGCTGCGCCGGTCCTTTTCGCAAAGCGAATTAATGCCTGCGCGCTGCCGCGAACCTGGGTCACCGTTCCCGGGGCGGATTCGACCGTATCGGTCCACATGGTCTGAATTGAATCGATCACGATTAGGCGTGGAATTTTCCCTTCCGACAACGTCGCGATGATGTCTTCGACAGACGTTTCCGCCGCCAGCTCGACGGCCGCATCACGCAAGCCGAGGCGCTCGGCCCGCAGACGAACTTGAGCCACTGCTTCCTCGCCGGAGATATAGACCGCCCGGTGACCGGCACGCGCGAGCGCGGCAGCCGCTTGGACCAGCAAAGTCGACTTTCCGATGCCTGGATCGCCGCCGACCAGCAGAACCGAACCGCGCACGAAACCGCCACCGGTGACACGGTCGAATTCGGCAATCCCGGACACCAGACGAGGAGCATCGTGGGCCTCACCGGTCAGAGCCTCGAGCGCAAATAGGCGACCTTTGCCCGGCTTGCGACCTGGCCCGGACGGCCGTTCAGCGCCTTCCTCGCTGAGCGTGTTCCACTCTCCGCAGGCCTCGCATTTGCCCTGCCAGCGGCTGACAGCAGCACCGCAGTTCTGGCAGACAAAGGTAAGGCTGCGCTTGGACATAGGGAATCGCCGCAAATTGGCCGTGCAGGACGCTACGGCGCCCAGGAGAACAATACAAGAACATATTTTAAGAAGAGGCTAATTTTCCGGGGAATTGGCCGTCAACTATCGCGATATACCCGGTGGTACCGGCGGCCCAGATTTACGAGGACCTCGTACCCTATTGTCCCAGCAGCTGCCGCCAGATCATCCACCCCGATCATGCCCCCGATGAGGGTGATCAGGTCGCCGCGTCGCACCGCATTTTCGGCCAGCGCCGTGACGTCGACCGCCAGCAGATCCATCGACACGCGTCCCGCCAGCGGACAACGAGTGTCGGCAACGATGGCGTCGGAACCGGGCGTCGTGTCGGAGGCGCTGGCCGCACGCGGATATCCGTCCGCATAGCCGACCGCAATGATGGCAACGCGCGCTGCGTGCTTGGCGGTCCAGGTCGCGTTGTAGCCAATGGTCTCGCCCTTCGGAACGTTGCGTACTTGCACAACACGCGCGCGCAGTTCGATCACCGGGTGCATCGGGTTGCGGTGACCGGGTGTCGGATTGACGCCGAACAAAGCTGCCCCTGGGCGGACCATGTCGCAATGGGCGCTGTTGCCGAGGAAGATGCCGGACGAATTTGCGAGTGAGCCGGGAATTCCGCGATAGAGTAGGCGCACTTCGCGGAAGAGCTCGATCTGGCGCTGGTTGAGAGGGTGATCCGGCTGCTCGGCACACGCAAGATGGCTGATCAGCAACGTGATGCCGTGATTTTCGGTACGGATACGGGGCGCGAGTGCCGCCGCTTCATCGACGGAAACGCCAAGACGGTTCATGCCCGTGTCGACATGCAACGCCGCCCCGCCGTGCCACTGATTGGCCGAGCAGAATGCATCCCATTCCGCGAGTTCGACAAAGCTGCCAATCACCGGCTGAGCGCGGATATTGGCGAAGGTCGCCGCGGTTCCAGGCAGCAGGCCGTTGAGCACATAAAGGGCGGCGTTTGGCGCAGCGGCGCGCGCCCGCCGCGCCTCCGAGATGTCTGCGACAAAGAATGTCCTGCAACCCGCATTTGTGAGAGTTCGCGCGACCGGCTCTATGCCGCAGCCATACCCATCGGCTTTGATGACGGCGGC
>DASSSM010000186.1:0-11533 GCA_035708425.1 Pseudolabrys sp. | reverse complement strand
GCTTGTCTGCCTGGCAACATGGCTTTGTTTTAGTGCGCGAACGACCACCGACAAGATCCTTGCAATTGTGCCACCGATTGCTGCGTTTTCAGCTGCCGGATTCGAGCATTCAATCGCAAATATGTATCTCTTGTCGTTCGCGCTGCTGACTAAGCTTGGCGCGCCCATAAGCTTTTGGACTGCATCGGTAAAGTCCAATCTGCGTACCCGCATATTTCGATCTTGCCGTTACTGAGCAACCTTTGGGTGACAATCGGGAACATGTTGGGCGGAGTCGTCGTGGGCATAACCTATTGGTTTGTCTATCTGCGACAGCGGCCAACGACTTCGTAGTCGTCCGATCAGGTAATTTATTTCGCCCCGGATTTGCCGATAGTAGACACTAATATTCGAGCAAGCCCAACGATCAGCAGGCCAGCAACCAGGCCGACGAGACATGAGAAAATAAAGTCGTGCTTTTGCACACCGACATACGCGCCGATTGAGACAGATAGCGCGACTATTCCTATGGCAAACCATTTCATTCCTAGGCCTACTTTCTCTGTCCGCGCTTTTCGAGGGGATTAGTATTCCTATCAGAATAATTGAACCTTTCCGCCGACGAAATCATCGATAAGTTCCGGAATCCGGTAAAGGTGGCGTTCTGCAATTTCCTTCGCTTGATGTTCCAGTTCCGAGATCGCCGCGCCATCAACGGTTAGTTTGATGTCGATCAGCGCCGGCTGGGTTACCGGAGATCCAATTCTGCTTACCAGCAAGCATTGCGCCGAAGAGATTTCAGGAACGTCCTCGACAAGGCTTGCGGCTATCGCGCGCGCGACAACGTTATAGATCTTGCCAACATGCGTTACGGGGTTTTTGCCCGCTGCGGCCTCGAGGCTCATCGGTCTGCAGGGAGTAATGAGCCCGTTGACGCGGTTGCCCCGGCCGACTTCGCCATCGTCTCCTGCTTCGGCCGAGGTGCCCGTGACCGTTAGATAGACAGCGCCGGTTTTCCGGTCGTCAGCCACATTGACCGCGACATCGGCTTCTTTAAACCGGTACTGGGTGGCAAGATCGCGCACCATTTCCGCGAGTAAACCTTTTTCAGAGAAATAGTCTTCCAGACCGGAGAGTTGCGATCCAATCATCGCGCAGGCGATGCTGAAGTGGACGGCGTTTCCCGTGCGTATGCCCATAACTTTCACGTCCTCTCCCCAAGCGGGGCGAACACGTCCACCGTTTGGAGGATTGATGTGTCGCTCAATGGCCAATACGAGCTGTTCCAGAGCACTCATCGGCGCATAGCCGACCCCAATCGAGGTATCGTTGGCGAGTGGGCTATCGCCATGGGATCGACGCGAGAAGAGTGCACGTAAATCACCGGAGCCGGGCTGAATCAGGGTCTGGATGCTGACATGTTGCATGGGATCGAGGGCGTGCAAATTCGTGCGCAACCAGGACCGCGACCCCTCAACCGCTATCTCCTCAAGCGGTATAACATCGCCGCCAAGTCGCGAAATTGCTCGGCCCGCGAGGTATATTCTGATAGGGGCGAGGACGCGACCGCCGCCAAAACGCGGCTCGGAACTGCCCCCCGCGAGCAATGCCTTATCAACATTGTGATGAAGGATACTTCCAAAACGTCGCACATACTCGCGACAAAGATTACGCGAAAGTTCTTCAGCAAGTGCGTCGCAGATCGTGTCCGGGTGCCCAAGACCTTTTCGTTCGACGATTTCTGTCGTCGTATCGCCAGGCTCGAGCGAAGAGATATGAAGGGCATCCATCGAGCGACCTGACAGTTAGGGGGCCGCGATCCGTGCTGCGATTTATCGCAAGTTTTTCGCTGTAACTTATTGATTCACGTCAATTTACTTTCGGGTAGACGCGGCGATATAGGCTTCGGGGGCGAAGCGAAGTTTATCGTGTCAAGTCGCCTAGGCGCGGACCATAACATGCACGAGAAAGTCTTCACCGCTCAGCACCTGACCAAAGTGTACACCACCGGTGAGGTTGAAGTACGCGCGCTGCGCGGCGTCGATCTTGAAATCTTGAATGGTGAGGTGGTCGTTCTGCTGGGGCCGTCGGGCAGCGGAAAGTCGACGCTCCTGAACATCATGGGCGGTCTCGATCATGCGAGCAGCGGCCATCTGTTCTTCAAGGATCTCGAGCTGACAGCTCTCGATGATCGCAGCCTCACGGCCTACCGGCGCAGATCAGTGGGCTTCGTCTTCCAATTTTATAATCTGGTGCCGAGCCTGACCGCTTACGAGAACGTCGCGCTTGTCACCGAGATTTCAGACAACCCGATGCAACCTGAAGAGGCTTTGGCGCTCGTGGGCCTTCTCGACAGGAAGGATCATTTCCCGTCGCAGCTGTCCGGTGGCGAACAGCAACGCGTGGCAATTGCGCGGGCAATTGCGAAGCGACCAGAGGTATTGCTCTGTGACGAGCCCACTGGCGCACTTGATTCCAAGACTGGTATTCGCGTCATCGATGCCCTGCTGGCCATCAATGCGCAGCTTGGCACCACGACGCTGATCATCACGCACAATGCGAGCATCCAGGGGGTTGCGCATCGCACCCTGTTTTTCGCGGATGGCCAGATATCCCGGATACAAACAAATGAAACGCGCCAACCCGCGGCGGCCTTGAGCTGGTGACGACCGATGGCGATGCTCGACCGCAAGCTGCTTCGCGACGTCAGGCGCCTTTGGGCGCAGGCTCTCGCGATCGCGCTCGTGATCGGCGGTGGCGTTGCGACGCTGATCCTTGCTGTCGGCTCATACCGGTCGCTCGATGAAACGCGGACCGCCTATTACGAGCGCTATCGTTTTGCCGATGTATTCGCGGTTGTAAATCGGGCGCCCAGAACGCTGGTCGATCAGGTGGCTGAAATTCCCGGCGTCGCCGCGGTCGATGCCCGCATCGCCAAGCCCGCGTTGCTGGACATTCCGAACTATCCCGAGCCGGCGACCGGTCAGGTGATTTCATTGCCCGACATCGGCGAGCCCAAGCTGAACCTCTTGTACATGCGGCTGGGGCGCACGCCGGAACCCGGGCGGGCGGATGAGGTCGTCGTCAATGAGCCTTTTGCCAAAGCGCATGGGTTTGGCATCGGCTCGCGTTTCTCGGCAATCTTGAACGGGCGCAAGCGCGAACTGGTGATTGTCGGAACCGCTTTGTCACCGGAATTCATCTACACGGTCGGCCCAGGCGATCTGATGCCCGACGACCGCCGCTTCGCAATCATCTGGATGTCGGAAAAGGCGCTGGAGGGTGCCTACAATCTGGATGGAGCCTTCTCCTCGATCAGCGTGAAGCTGTTGCGGCATGCATCGGAGCGCGAAGTCATCAAACGGCTTGACGCGTTGCTCGATCGGTACGGCGGGCGCTCGGCGTATGGGAGGAAAGACCAGACTTCGCATGCCTGGATCGATCATGAACTCGACATGCTGAACAATATGAGCCGCACGCTGACACCCATATTCCTTCTTGTATCGGCATTTTTGGTGAATCTTACGTTGAGCAGGCTTGTCGCGCTGGAGCGCGAGCAAGTTGGTCTGCTGAAGGCGCTCGGGTATCGCAACGGCGCGATTGCCTTTCATTACATCAAGCTTGTCTTTGTAATTGTCACGGTTGGAGTTGCCATCGGCGGCTTCGCGGGAACCTGGCTAGGCGTCTACGTCACGCGCATGTTCGGCGACTATTTCCGCTTCCCGTTTCTGGTGTTTGTCACCAGTCCCGATCTGTATCTCATCGCAGCCGGGCTGAGCTTGCTGGCGGCGATCCTTGGAGCCATCCACGCCTTGCGGGATGTCGTGAAGCTTGCCCCTGCGGTCGCGATGCAGCCGCCGGCGCCGCCACGATTCAAAAGAATAGTGTCGGGGGCCTACGGGATCGATAGGTTTGTCTCGCAGCCGGTTGTGATGATGCTCCGCAATCTTGGGCATCATCCTGTTCGCGCGACCTTTACGGTCATCGGGATGGCATCGGCCACCGCGATTCTGATCGTGTCAATGTTCGTCTACGATACGATGGAGTCCCTGGTCGACGTAACGTACTTCATGGCTGACCGGCAGGATGCGACGGTGAGCTTCACGGAAAAGCGCGCAAGCGACGTCACGCTGCAGGTTGCACGTCTTCCCGGTGTGATCCTTGCCGAGCCTTATCGTGAAGTGCCGGTCCGGGTCCGCTTCGGCAGCGTCGAGCGAAGGGTGATCATTAGCGGCAGACCTCGCGACGCCGACCTCAATCGCATTATCGATATTAATCTAAAACCGGTCGTGCTTCCGGAAACCGGACTGGCGATCTCAAGCATGCTGGCTCAGATTCTAGGGGCGAGGGTGGGAGATTCGATCGAGATCGACCTCCTCGACGGCGCCCGCCGAACGGTTTTTCTGCCGGTGACAGCATTGGTCGAGGACTACTTCGGCATCAGGGGAATGATGGAGTCCGAAGCGCTGGCTCGCTTGATGCGCGAGCGACCTGTGGTCAACAGCGTGAACCTGAGTTTTGACCAGAATCGGCGTGGCGAGTTCTATACCGCGATCAAGAACATACCCGCCGTCAGTGGCTTGGGCCTGCAGCGCGTTTCCCTCGCAAACTTTCGCCAGACGATCGCGCTGCTGGTTACCACGATGGCCAGCATCTATACGGGACTGGCAGCCGTGATTGCTTTCGGCGTCATTTACAACAGTGCGCGCATTTCGCTGTCGGAGCGCGCCCGGGAACTGGCGAGCTTGCGCGTCCTAGGATTTACTGCAGTGGAGGTGCTGTGGATCCTACTGCTCGAGCTTGCACTTCTCACACTGCTTGCCCAGCCGCCAGGGTGGGCGATGGGTTATGGTCTTGCCTGGGTCATGAAGACGCAGCTTGCCGGCGAATTGATGCGGGTGCGCCTGGTGGTTATGTCGTCAACCTACGTCTATGCCAGCGCCATCGTCATTGTTGCAGCGGTCATTTCCGGGTTAGTTGTCCGCGAGCGTATCAATCGACTTGATCTCGTCGCGGTCCTGAAGACAAGAGACTGAACCATGCCAACAAATTGGACAAAGCGGACGGCGTTCGTCGCAGTTTTGGCCCTTATAGTTGCCGGCCTCATATGGTTCGCGTGGCCGGCGCCGGTTCCGGTGGATCTTGCGACAATTGCCAAGGGACCAATGGAAGTGACTGTCGATGATGAGGCAAAGACCCGTGTGCGCCACATCTATACCGTTTCCGCGCCGATTGCAGGGAAGGTTCTGAGGATTTCTCATCCGTTCGGCGAAAAAGGTACAATTTCAGTACACGTTGGCGACCAGGTGAAGGCGGCTGAAACTATCGTCGCCGTCATGCAGCCGACGGCTCCGAGCTTCCTCGATGTTCGTTCGCGCGAAGAGCTGCAGGCGATGCTGACGGCTGCAGATGCCGGGGTCACGCTTGCTGAAGCGGAGGTTCGGCGCATCGAAGCGGCACTGGAATTTGCGCGCAGCGAACTCCGTCGATCCGAAGCGCTGGCGCGCACGAGTTCGATTCCCGAGAGGAGTCTGGAAAAAGCGCGCCTCGACGTGGCAACGAACGAGGCTGCGCTTGCCAGTGCGAAAGCGCAACACGATGTCCGGCGCAGTGAACGTGCCAGCGTCGCGGCGCGTCTGATCAACCCGCTGAATGCCGCACCGGAGTCGAGTTCCGATTGCTGCATTCAGCTTCGTGCGCCCGTAACCGGTGTTGTATTGAAAATCGTTCAGGAAAGCGAAGCCGTGGTTTTGCCCGGCGCGCCTTTGATCGAGATCGGCGGTCCGCAGGATCTCGAAATAGTGGCGGATTTGCTGTCCACCGATGCCGTTCAGATCAAAGTCGGTGCGTCGGTGCGGATCGATGGATGGGGTGGCAGCCCGATCATGGGCCGCGTTGTCAGGGTCGATCCGGCGGGCTTTCTCAAGGTGTCTGCGCTAGGCATCGAGGAGCAGCGGGTTCGCACGACGATCGATTTTTCAGGTCCACCGGAGGAGTGGTCGCGGCTCGGGCATGACTATCGCGTGATTGTGCATGTCACGGTGTGGGGTGCAGACGACGTGTTGCAGGTGCCGGTGGCCGCCCTATTTCGTCAGGGCAATCAATGGGCGGTATATGCCGTGAAGAATGGACGCGCCCGAGTAGCGGAGGTGACGATTGGCCACCGTAACAACCGGACCGCGGAGATTGTCTCTGGCCTTATGGCCGGAGACACGGTCATTTTGCATCCGAGCGACAGGATCAAGAACGAGTCGCGAGTCACCCAGCGCCGGACGGAATAGGCCCTCTCAAAAGGTCTGCACGAATTACGGCTCAAGCACGTAGGTCCCGGGCGCGTCACCCAGAGGCTTGCGGCCACCTGCCATTATAGGCGGCGCAACTTTTTCTTTCGACGACTGTCTAGTGAGCCAATCGCGCCAGCAAGGCCACCACGACCCTTCGTGCCGCGCGGCAGATTTCTGCCACGCGTCAGGATCGACGTATGGCTCCTGTTCCCTGTGCGTTGCGATCTGATGGTGACGGCCGGAAGGGCCGGGCGGATTGACGACGCCGGCATTGTGCCCGCCGTTCGACAGGACAAACGTCACATCAGCATGCGTAAGCATCTGGATCTTGTAGACCGACCGCCATGGCGCCACGTGATCGGTGATGGTGCTCACTGCAAAGATCGGACTATGAATGTCGCGCAGGGAGACAGCACGCCCGCCAACTTCGTAACGGCCGCCGGCGAGATCGTTATTGAGAAAGAAATGTCGCAGATATTCCGAGTGCATGCGATAAGGCATGCGTGTCGTATCGGCGTTCCATGCCATGAGATCGAACATCGGTTGCCGTTCGCCCATCAGGTAGCTGTGTACGATTTTTGACCAGATGAGATCGTTTGAACGCAAGAGCTGGAAGGCGCCGGCCATCTGTTTTGTGTCGAGGTAGCCCTGATCCGCCATCATGTGCTCGAGAAAACTCACCTGGGCTTCATCGATAAACAAAGTCAGTTCGCCCGCCTCAGTGAAGTCGGTTTGGGCCGCGAACAAGGTTACGCTCTTCAACCGGTTGTCACCGTCGCGCGCCATCGCGGCGGCAACGGTCGACAGCAGCGTGCCGCCAAGGCAATAGCCGACGGCATGGGTCTTCCGGTCCGGGACTATGGACCCTATTGCATCCAACGCGGCCTCGACGCCCAACTTTGCATAGTCGGCCAGCCCGAGATCGCGGTCGTCTGCCGAGGGATTTTTCCAGGAAATCATAAAGACGGTGAAGCCTTGCTGCGTAAGGTACCGGACCAGCGAGTTGTCGGGGGAAAGATCGAGGATGTAGTATTTCATGATCCATGCGGGCACGATGAGGATCGGCTCTGCATAGACGGTATCGGTGGCTGGCGCGTACTGCAGCAGCTCGATAAGCCGATTGCGGAAAACAACCTTGCCCGAAGTGACGGCAACGTCACGGCCGACCTTGAATGCGTCGGTCCCAACCGGCTTTTCACCGGTTACAGCTCGCCGCCAGTCTTCCCAGAAATTGAACGCCCCGCGGACGAAGTTCATGCCGCTCTGTTTTTGGGTGGCGTCAATAACGGCGGGATTCGTAAAAGGAAAATTGACGGGCGAGAATACGTCGAGGATTTGCCGCGCGGAGAAAGAAACGACGTCCTGGTGATGTTTTGAGACGCCTTCAACACCTGTCGTCGCATTGTGCCACCATTGTTGTGTCAGCAGGAAGCCTTCGTACATCGCGTTGAAGGGCCAGCGCTGCCAGTCTTCGCCGCGAAAGCGGACGTCCTGCGCAAGCGGTTCGATACAGTCGGGGCAGGCCGGGTCAGTAACTGCGCGGACGCAATATTGAAGATAACGGGTCCATTTGTCGGCAGCCTTCCTGACGAGATCAATTTGCTTGTCGGGAGAGAACCGAAGATGTTGAAGCCAGTCAGTATAAGCCTGGGCGAGGGCGGCGGGTGAAATGCCGCCGGTCAAACGTGCGGTCGCCGCATGCAACGGGAGATCGAGGGATCGAACAGCGGCTTTGGCCGGCGGGACGCGCAACGATGCGGCGTCTTTGGCCGCCTCAGAACGCGCCTTTTCCGCCGGTCGGATGCGGTTGGCGAGATCGAAGCTGACGCTCATTTGTCACCCGCGCCCGTTTAACGAGTTTTTTGAAAAACTATCAGCATCCGGCCTCGAGCCTTTGATGCAAATCAACTCTCCTCAACGCGGAGTCGGGCCATCACTCACTTTCCCTTTTCGATCCTGGTCACGACAAACTGCCCGTTGACGTTTTCGGCGTCGAATTTGACCTTGTCGCCGGCTTTCACGGTCTTCAGCATCGCCGGGTCCTGGGCGCGGAAGACCATCGTCATCCCGTCATCCATATCAAACTTCTTTATCGGCCCATGCTTGATGGTGATCTTGCCGGCCGACGTGTCGACCTTGGTGATGGTGCCATCGATCAGCGATTGTGCCCATGCGCCGGATACCATCGTCAGACCCAGCGCGACCACAGCCATCGTTACTGTCTTTTTCATCTTCCCGCTCCGCTTTTATGATCTCACTTCACGGCGACCGTGCCGTGCATGCCGGCCTCGCGATGTCCGGGGATGAGGCAGGCGAACTCGAATGTGCCGGATTTGCTGAACCGCCAAATGATCTCCGCGGTCTTGCCGGGGTCGACGCTTTTGGCGTTCGGGTCGTCGTGTTCCATGTCGGGATATTTTTGCATCAGCGCAGCATGCTTGTTGTTCTCCTCGACGCTCGCAAGCGTGAACTCGTGTTTGAGCGCGCCCCTGTTCTGAATGACGAAGCGGATCTGCTCGCCCTTTTTCACGTTGAGGCGATCGAGGCTGTACCGCATCGTTCCGTCGTCGTCACTCATGACAACGGTCACGGTGCGTGCGGGTTTCTTCGGGTTTCCAGGTTGGCCTGCGGAAAAATGCTCCGCATCATGGGCGATGCCGACCGATGTGGAGGCGAGCGACAAAATGGTTGCAGCGAGCAAACTCGTTTCTTTCATGTCCAGGCTCCTGGTTAATGATGTCCGCCGTGGCTGTTCGCTCGCGGCTTCACGACAGTGACTTCGATGTCGTCTTTTTGCAGAACGCCGGCGCCTCTGCGGCTCGGCGCTTCAGGTGCGGGTCCTTTGAATTCGTAAGCCACTGTTCCTGGTGGATTCTTGTAAGGGCCGGGATCCTTGTAATCATCGCGCGCGAGCCCCTCGCGCACCTTCATCACCGAGAACATGCCGCCCATCTCGATCGGTCCGAATTGCCCGTAGCCGGTCATCATCGGCAAGGTGTTGTCGGGCATCGGCATTTCCATGGAGCCCATTTCCGCCATGCCGGCCGACCCCATCGGCATGTAGTCGGGCAAGAGCTTGCGAATCGCCTTGGTCAGATCGCGTTGCGGGACGCCGATGAATGTTTTCACGTTGTGGCCCATGGCATTCATCGTGTGGTGCGATTTGTGGCAATGTAGCGCCCAGTCGCCTGGCTCGTCGGCGATTACCTCAAAGGCGCGCATCGCGCCAACGGGCACATCAGTTGTCACTTCCGGTAAGCGCGCGCTTTCAGGAACCCAGCCACCATCGGTGCAGGTCACTTCGAAGTGCGGCCCATGCAGGTGAATCGGGTGATTGGTCATAGTGAGATTGCCGATCCGTACCCGTACGCGGTCGCCGCGTCGCACCACCAGTGGATCGATGCCGGGAAACACCCGGCTGTTCCATGTCCAGAGATTGAACTCGGTCATGGTCATGACCTTGGGCAGGTAACTGCCCGCGTCGATGTCGTAGCTGCTCATGAGAAAGACGAAATCGCGGTCGACGCGATGCTGGTTGGGATCGCGCGGGTGAACGACGATGAAGCCCATCATCCCCATCGCCATCTGCACCATCTCGTCCGCGTGCGGGTGGTACATGAATGTGCCGCTCTTGCGGATTGCAAACTCGTAGACGAAGGTCTGGTTCGGTTTGATGTGCGGCTGCGTCAGGCCGCCGACGCCATCCATTCCGTTCGGCAACAGCATGCCGTGCCAATGAATAGTGGTGTGCTCAGGCAGTTTGTTGGTGACGAAGATGCGGACCTTGTCGCCTTCGATGAGTTCGAGGGTCGGGCCCGGAGACTGGCCGTTGTAGCCCCACAAATGCGCTTTCATCCCGGGTGCGATCTCGCGCGTCACCGGCTCCGCCACTAGGTGAAATTCCTTCCAGTCGCCATTCATGCGCCAAGGTAGCGTCCAACCATTGAGCGTAACGACCGGTTGGTACGCCGGCCCGCTTGACGGGATGAGCGGTGGCTGCATTGCGGGAGATGTTGTTGTGACCACCTCGGGGATGGCGGCAGCCTGGACGCGCCCACTGACCGCCGCTGCGCTCGCGAGAATGGCGGAGCCGCCGATAAGATTTCGCCGTGAGATCATGGTTATGGTCCTCATCAATATCAGTGCGCGGCCGCGCCGAGCCGGCCGGCAGAAGTGACACTTGTCGGTTCTTGAGCGTCCGTTCCGCCGCCGGCCATGGCCGTCGAAAGATCCGTGCTGGCGAGCCAGAAATCGCGCAGCGCATCGGCCGCTGCCGCGTTCGCGTTCAGTTTCTGCTGCGCCTCGAGCAGAAGCGTGAACACATCGACCTGCATGGCCCCGTAACGCAGCATCATTTCGTCTGAAATGATCTTGCGAAGCGGCAGCACGTCTCGCTGGTAGTGGCTCGCGATGTCGTAGCTCGTGCGATAGTTCCGGTAGGCCTCGCGTGCTTCAGAACGCACGTTCACCGCTTTCTGCGCTAACCGGTTGACCGCCTGCATATAGGTCTGCTCGGCTTCCCGGACGCGTGTCTCTCCGAAGTCGAACAAGGGGACCTCGAACGAGACCGTGAATCCGCGATCGCGGATGTTTTCGCCGGTCTCCTTGTCCTTGGTGAGCTTGTCGGCGTAGCCCGCGTCCAGAATGTTGATGAATCGGGTCGCATTGGTGAGGCCGTAGGCCTTGGCAAGCGTAGCGAGCTCGATGCGCGCAATTTGAAGGTCCACGCGGCGGCGTACCGCCTGCTGTTCGACCGTAGGGAGGGTGAGAGCGCGCTTTGGCAAGGCTGGCAACGATTTCGGAAGGGCGAACTTGAGATCTTTGCCCCAGAGGCCAAGCGCGCGCACCAGACGCTCGCGCTCCCGCGAGGCACGTTGCTGCGCGCTGGCGAGGCGAACCATGACGTCGGAATGGAATGCCTGCTCGCGCGCCTGATCGAGCTTGTTCATGGCGCCGGTCTCGCCGAGACGCTTGGCGAGTTGCGTCATCGTTTCGGCAGCCTCATCGGCCTGTGCGAAAAGGCCAACCGTTTCTTGTGCGGCAACGGCGCGATAGAAGGCGCGGCGCGCCTCGGCGGCGACGCGCAACGTTTCGAGGGCCGCTGCCAATTGCGCCTGATGAAACCGGTCGGCTGCAATTTCGCTGCGCACCGGAAGTGTGGCAAGGGCGAGAATACTGGCAATGATCTGGCGCTCTATCTCGGTTTCGACCGAGCCGGTCATGCGCGTTACAGAGAAATGCGGGTTGGGTGGAAGCGATTGCTGAACCCT
>DASSSM010000185.1:0-7795 GCA_035708425.1 Pseudolabrys sp. | reverse complement strand
GTCCGTGATATGAAATTCGTCGAAACACAAAAGCCAGCTTTCCTCGGCAATTGCAGCGGCGGCGCGCTGGATCGGATCATGTTCGTTGGCCTCGCCGTTCTTGATCTCCTGCCGGTAGACGTAAACGCGCTCATGCACGTCGGCCATGAATTCATGAAAATGCACGCGACGCTTGCGGACGACTGCGCTGGTCTCGAAAAAGAGATCCATCAGCATCGTCTTGCCGCGGCCGACCTCTCCGTAAACGTAGAGGCCCTTAAGAGGCGTGCCCGCCTGTTCGCGCTTTTCGAACAGCCAGCCGAGCGATGATGATTTGCGCGCCAGCCGATGCTGGTCGATACGCTGCTCGAGTGCTGTCAGTCTCCGGCCGAGCATTGCCTGGCCGGGATCAGCCTCAATCTTTCCGGCCGCGACCAGCGCCGCATAGCGTGTGCTGAAGGTTTCAGACATGAGACCAGGAGCAGAATGGTGGGTTTGCGACACCTATGGCGAACAAGGACCCCTGTAAATCAGGGCCGGAGTTAGGTCCGCTATATTGCGCACAAAACCTGCGGTAATCCTTTGGTAGGTATGCGTTTTTTGCGGATGAGGGTTTCCGTGAGTGCCTCTACGTCGAATTCTTGCTGCAATGCACCATATCCTCTTAACGGTTGCGATTCGGGAACCGCCGAGCCGCAGCCTCCGGAAACGCTGCCAAGCAGGGGCGACCATTTTTTGAGGAGAGCCGATATGGATGAGCCTTTGCCCGATGGCGGCGTAATCCGCAAATTGTGGGTCAGCGAAACCGACGCCTATCGCGACCACTTGCTCCGTCTTGATCGCGAAAGCCGCAACCGGCGCTTTTCGGGCGCGGTTTCGGATGAATCCGTCGCTCGGCATGCAGCCTCGGCGGCCGGATTCGGCGTGGTGCTCCATGGCTTTTTTGTCGACGGCGTGCTGCGAGGCGCCGCCGAGCTTCGCTCGATTGGCCCCATGTTCGCGCGCGAGGGTGAAGCCGCTTTCAGTGTCGAGTTGCCGTGGCAGAGTCATGGCGTTGGCACGGTCCTGCTCGAGCGCACGCTTTTGAGCGCGCGCAATCGCGGGATCAAGCTCTTGTGCATGCACTGTCTCGTCGATAACCGGCGTATGCAGCAATTAGCCAGTAAGTTTGAAGCTGATCTCAAGTTCGATTTCGGTAGCGTGGTCGGGGAAGTCGACCCCCCGCGTTTTACCTTGCTGTCGTTGACGCGTGAGATGGTCACCGACGCCCACAGCGTCGCGACTGCCGTCCTCGACGTACAGTCCAGACTGCTCAATCCGGCATGATGTCAGCAGTTGAGCGGATAGCCCGCCTCGACTACATACGGGCCACCTCCGACGGACGCCCGCGACGAGAACAGCACGAAGCGTGAGACCCTGAACGGCGACGTACGAAAGTAGCCGCGGGCCGAAAGATATTCGGCGACCTGCTGGCTGGATGATTCACGCAGGCGCGCCAACGTAACGTGTGGCGTGAATTTGCGGCCTTCCGGCTCGAGCCCGATGCGCTGCATCAAGCGTTCGTGTTCTGCCTGCACATCGAGCAAGGCTTGTGCCGGGGCGACACTGGCGACGACCGCGCGCGGCTTGCGGCCGCCGAACGAGGTCAGCCCCTCCATGTACAGCTCGAAAGCGCCGCGTTTTACGCGTCCGAGCATGGACGCAACCTCATGTGCGATGTTGTCATCGACGTCGCCGATGAACCGCAAGGTCAGGTGATAATTTTCGGGATCAATCCAGCGGGCGCCGGGCAACCCGCCGCGCAAGGTTGCCAACGCCTGTCCGACGTCAGAAGGAATCTCAACACCTGTGAAGAGACGAGGCATGACCAGATTTCCAATCACGAAGCGCGCGCGGCGCGCGCCCTGACAATCAGTTCTTCAACCTGCGGCAGGATGCGCGCCACGATCATGTCGACGCCGGCTGCATTGGGATGCAGGCCATCTGCCTGATTCAATTTTGGATCTGCGGCCACTCCCTCAAGGAAAAATGGATAAAAGACGACCGGGTGAGTCGAGGCAAGCGCCGGATAGATGGAATCGAAATCGCGCGTATACTCGGGCCCGAGATTGCGCGGCGCCTGCATTCCCGCCAGCAGAACAGCGATACGCCGATCGGCAAGCTTTCGCAGGATCGTATCGAGCGCAGCCTTCGTGACTTTCGGATCAAGGCCGCGCAAGGCATCGTTGGCCCCAAGCTCCAGGATCACGGCATCGGTCCCGTCCGGGACGGACCAGTCCAGGCGGCTTAGTCCTCCCGAAGCGGTATCCCCCGACACGCCGGCATTCGCAATTGTCGCTGCAACGCCCTTCGCGTTGAGTGCCCGCGTAAGCTTTGCCGGGAATGCATCCTCGGCTGGCAGCCCAAAGCCAGCCGACAGCGAATCCCCGAGAACGACGATACGGACCGGCTTGTCCGCCACGCTCGTGGCCGCAACGGGCACAAATGCACAAAACAATGTGAGCAGCAGCCAGTATGCAAGGCGCTGGACCCGGACGGGGTTCGTCCCATATGAGCGAGGCTGCGGAAAATGAGGTCCCATGACAAATAGCTCCCAGGCGGGCCCGGCCATTGCGCTTGCCGGTGTTAATCTCTCGCTCGGGCAGGGGGCGGCCCGTGTACATATCCTCAAAGATATCGACCTGCATATAGGGAGCGGCGAGGCAATTGGCCTCGTTGGGCCATCCGGCTCAGGCAAATCAACCTTGCTGATGGTAATGGCCGGCCTCGAACGTGCCGATTCGGGGAACGTGACGGTCGCCGGCGAGAATCTCGGCGCCCTCGATGAAGACGCACTCGCCCAATTTCGCGGCCGCCATGTGGGGATTGTTTTCCAGTCGTTTCACCTGATCCCGACAATGACGGCGCTTGAAAATGTCGCCGTGCCTCTGGAATTTGCCGGAATTGCCGACGCGCACGCGCTGGCGCGCGACGAACTCGTCGCTGTGGGATTAAGCGACCGGCTCGACCACTATCCCGCGCAATTGTCGGGCGGCGAACAACAGCGCGTAGCGGTCGCTCGCGCGCTCGCGCCGAATCCCGCGATCGTCGTCGCGGACGAGCCGACCGGAAACCTGGACGAGGATACGGGCAAGCAGATCATCGAGCTTTTGTTTGCCGGCCACGCCAGGCGCAAATCGACGCTGGTGCTGGTCACACACGACCCGGCGCTCGCCGCCCGGTGCGCACGCGTTGTGCGCCTGCGGTCGGGTCGAATCGACGGCATGGGCGTGTCGTGACCGCAAGATCCAACGGCCGGTGGCTCCCGCTGCGCTTTGCATTGCGCGAATTGCGTGCGGGGGTTCGCGGCTTCTACGTTTTCATTACCTGCATCGCACTAGGCAGCATGGCGATCGCCGGCGTCGGATCGCTGGCAGCGAGCCTTGCCGACGGCCTGGCTCGCGAAGGCCAGGTGATCCTGGGCGGCGACCTCGCCTTCACGCTGATCCAACGTGAAGCAACTCGGCAGGAAATGGCATTTCTGGATGCCCACGGCAGAACGTCGACAGTTGCGACCATGCGCGCGATGGCCCGCACGACGGGCGGCCAAGCAACACTGGTTGAACTGAAAGCGGTCGACGCCGCCTATCCGCTGTTCGGTGAAGCGACTCTCGATCCTCCCGGACCTGTGCCCAATGCACTAGCCCAGCGTGACGGCGTTTTCGGTGGCGCGGCTGACCCGACGTTGATGGCACGGCTAGAAATCAAGCAGGGTGCACGGCTCACGATCGGCAACGCCACGATCGAAATTCGCGCAGCGCTTGCCGATGAGCCCGACAAGCTTGCCGGCGGCATCAGCTTCGGTCCGCGCCTGCTGGTGACCCAGGACGCCCTGCGTGCGACCGGTTTGTTGCAACCGGGCAGCCTGGTGCGATGGCATTATCGTCTGCGGCTCCCAGCCAACAATGCATCCGACGACAACGCAAAGGCTGTCGCCGCGCAGGCGCGCACGCATTTACCGGAAGCCGGTTGGGACATTCGCAGCCGGAGCAATGCATCGCCGCGTCTCGAACGCAATGTCGAGCGCTTCACCCAGTTTCTCACCATCGTCGGCCTGACCGCGCTCCTCGTCGGCGGTGTCGGCGTCGGTAATGCAGTAAAAAGCCATCTCGATCGGCGCCGCGACACCATCGCCACCATGAAGGCACTGGGCGCCAGCGGACGCCGCGTCTTCGTGATTTATCTCACGCAGGTCGTATTGCTTGCGATCGCCGGCGGCATCGCTGGCGCTGTCGTCGGGGCGGCCCTGCCCTTCCTGATCTGGTGGACGTTCGGCGCAATCATCCCCTTGCCGATCGTACCGGCGCTGCATCCCGGGGAGCTCGTGCTGGCAATCGTCTACGGCGTCCTCACGGCGCTCGCCTTTGCGCTGTGGCCGCTCGGACGCGCACATGATGTGCCGGTCGGCGCACTTTTCCGGGACATGGTGGCTCCGCAACTGCGCTGGCCGCGCAAACGCTATATCGCGCTTACGGCTCTTGCGGTCGTCGTTCTCGCCGCGCTCGCCGTGCTGCTGGCCTATGACCGGCGCGTTGCCGTTATTTATGTCGGCACCGCAGCGGCCGTGTTCGTGCTGCTGCGTTTGGTCGCCGCGCTGTTGATGATGGTGGCCAAACGTCTGCCGCGCCCACATTCGGCGGGTCTGCGAATGGCGATCGCCAACATCTATCGTCCAAGCGCATTGACCCCGACAATTGTGCTCTCGCTTGGGCTGGGTATCACGCTGCTGGTGACCGTTATCGAAATCGATGGCAACCTCCGCCGGCAATTCTCGAATGAATTGCCCGCGAAGGCACCCTCGTTCTATTTCCTCGATATCCCGGCCGACCAGACCGAGCGCTTCGAAACCTTCATCCGCGCTCACGCGCCGTCGGCAAAGCTTGACGACGTGCCGATGTTGCGCGGCCGGATCATCTCCGCCGGCGGCACGCCGGCGGAAAACATCAGGCCGCGAGACGACGCGGCCTGGGTGCTGCAAAGCGACCGCGGCATCACCTACGCCAGCGAAGTCCCGGCCGGGTCGCGGCTGGTCGAGGGGCAATGGTGGGGCAAAGACTACAAGGGACCGCCGCTGGTCTCCTTCGAGAAACGAATAGCCGATGGGCTCGGCCTCAAGCTCGGTGATCCGGTGACCGTGAACGTGCTCGGCCGCAACATCACCGCGACTGTCGCCAACATGCGTCTTGTCGACTGGGAGAGTCTTGGGATCAATTTCGTCATGGTGTTCTCACCGAACGCTTTTGCCGGGGCGCCGCATTCGAACCTCGCGACTTTGACGTATCCGGGAGGAGGGACACCCTCACAAGAAGCCGCCACGATCCGGGCCGTGGCCGAGTCATTCCCGATGGTCACCGCCGTGCGCGTAAAGGAGGCG
The DNA here is from genome assembly GCA_035708425.1 of Pseudolabrys sp. Lineage (GTDB taxonomy): Bacteria > Pseudomonadota > Alphaproteobacteria > Rhizobiales > Xanthobacteraceae > Pseudolabrys. The sequence continues at coordinate 2,403 of DASSSM010000185.1, read as the reverse complement.
CTGGAAGCAATCGGCAGTATTGTGGCCAACCTGGTGCTGGCCATCCGCGGCGCCAGCGCCGTCACGCTTGTCGCCGCCGCGCTGGTGCTCGGCGGGGCACTTGCGGCCGGCCATCGCCATCGGGTTTACGACGCGGTGATCCTGAAAACGCTTGGCGCGACTCGGCGCCATCTGATTTCGGCTTACGGAATCGAGTACCTGCTGATCGGCTCGGCCACGGCCCTCTTCGGAGTCATCGCCGGCTCGCTCGCCGCCTGGTTGATCGTCGTGCAGCTTATGCACCTCCCGTTTACCTGGTTGCCTTGGCCGGCGCTGGCGGCGGCTGGCATGGCGGTCATGGTTACCGTCACCCTCGGGCTGGCCGGCACCTATGTGGCGCTTGGCCAGAAACCGGCCCCGGTGCTCAGAAATCTCTAGTTTTTGCGACATTCCGCCGCGTATCCCTCGTGCGCGCGGCATTTGGGCTATAGTCCGGGCCTGGACCGTTAAAGGTCAGCAATGGTGCAAAGTCATTGTCAGGCCATATCTGGCGCCAAGCCTAGCCAGTCACTAGATTCGGAACACGAGCGCGATGGCACAAGGCTGTCGCGCGTGATGTGTAACCGGCCAATGCCGGGACATGAGAGAGGAAACTTCGATGTCGGACTACGACCGTAACGTAGCTGCCCGCGGCTTCGGCGCCGCGCGTGCTGAGGCGATCGATGCAGGCCTGCGCGCCTACATGATCCGCGTCTACAATTACATGGCCGCCGGCGTCGCTCTGACCGGCGTCGTCGCCTGGCTTACCTTCAATGCCGCGGTACAGACCACCGCCGGCGGTACGCTCGCGCTCACCTCATTCGGGCAAACGATCTATGGCGGCCCGGTTGTGATCGTGCTGTTCCTGGCCACGCTAGGCCTGGTGTTCTTCATGAGCTTCCGGATCAGCAGCCTGCAGCCAAGCACAGCACTGATGCTGTTCATGGTCTACGCGGGATTGCTCGGCGTGATGCTATCGTCGGTATTCCTGACTTACACCCACGGCTCGATCGCTCGGACCTTCTTCATCTCGGCGGCGTCGTTCGGTGCGTTGAGTCTCTACGGCTACAGCACGCAGCGCGATCTCTCGCCAATCGGGTCGTTCCTGATCATGGGATTGTTCGGGCTCATTCTGGCGATGCTCGTGAACATGTTCCTCAAGAGCAGCGGACTTGAGTTTGCGATCTCGGCAATCGGCGTGTTGATCTTTGCCGGACTGACCGCCTACGACACGCAGCGGATCAAGGAGATGTACAGCGCCAATGACGACGGCACGATTGCCGGCCGCAAGGCGGTCATGGGTGCGTTGCAGCTCTATCTCGACTTCATCAACCTGTTCCTGTTCCTGCTGCGCTTTATGGGCGACCGCCGCTAAGCACCGGCAACAGGACTGCAATGCGCGCCCGGGCTCATGCCCGGGCGTTTGCTTTTTGATAGCCTCCGCGGTGCATGACCGTCACCGTTCGACCCGCCACCCGCGCCGATATCCCGGCAATTACGCGCATCTACGCCCATTCCGTCGAGCACGGCACGGCCTCGTTCGAGCTTAGCGCGCCTGACGAGGTTGAAATGACCCGGCGCTTCAATGAACTCACAACGAGCGGCTTTCCCTATCTGGTGGCCGTCGTTGACGGAGTCGTCGTCGGCTATGCCTATGCCGGGCCCTACCGTACAAGGCCGGCCTATCGATTCACCGTGGAGAACTCGGTCTACGTCGCTCACGACAGTCACCGTCGCGGCGTCGGCAAAGCCCTACTCCACGCCCTCATCGAAGCCTGCACCGAAAAAGGATTTCGCTTGATGGTCGCGGTGATTGGAGATTCGAACCAGGCAGCTTCGATCGGGCTGCACGAGGCGGCCGGCTTCAAACATGCCGGCGTATTCGAAAACATCGGCTATAAGTTCGATCGCTGGCTCGACAGCGTTCTCATGCAGCGCGCCCTGGGTCCGGGAGCGAGCAAGCCGCCTTAACTGCTCAGTTGGGCACCAATGCCAGACGATCGATCGATCGCAGCACACGATCGAGTTCGTGGCCGCGCCGCACGATCAGGCCGGTTGCCGAAATCACGCTATAGGCACCTTGGCGGCGCGCCAGCTTCGGATTTTTTTCGATGCGATAGAGCGGCACTTCCGAGCTGCGGCGGAACACCGAGAAAACCGCGCGGTCTTTGAGAAAGTCGATGGCGTAATCTCGCCACTCGCCGGCTGCGACCTTGCGCCCATACAGATCGAGAATGCGATGGAGCTCACGGCGGCTGAATGTCACCTGACTTACGGGGGCGGGCGCACTGCGTACTGGGGCACCACCCCCGAGGGACTGGCTGGGGTCGATTTCGCCGGAACCGAACGTCATGCGGCGCCTCCCTTCCTATGGCAAACAATGAT
>DASSSM010000184.1:0-3214 GCA_035708425.1 Pseudolabrys sp. | reverse complement strand
CGCCACCAGAATGCCGCCACGCGCTGTACCGTCGAGTTTGGTCATGACCAGCCCGGTGACCCCTGCAATCTTGCCGAAAATCTCCACCTGGCTGAGGGCGTTCTGACCGACCGTCGCATCGAGCACAAGCAGTACCGCATGCGGCGCTGTCGGCTCGACCTTGCGCATGACACGCACCATTTTTTCCAGTTCGCCCATCAGCTCGGTGCGGTTCTGGAGCCGGCCAGCAGTGTCGATCAGCACCACGTCCGTGCCTTCGTTCTTTGCGGCGGTGATCGCATCAAACGCAAGGCCGGCCGCATCACTGCCAGGTTCGCGCGCAATTACCTTTGCACCCGTGCGTTCGCCCCAAATCTTCAGCTGATCTATCGCGGCGGCACGGAAGGTATCACCTGCCACCAGCATCACCGTCTTGCCTTCAGCCCGGAAGCGCGCGGCGAGTTTGCCGATCGTCGTTGTCTTTCCGGAACCATTGACGCCGGCGACAAGTACAACGAATGGCCGCGCCGTAAACTCCAACGGCTTTGCAACCGGCGTCAGCGCCTTCTCGATCTCGCCGGCAAGAACCGCCTTGACCCCCTCGGCCGAGATTCCTTGCGGATAACGCCCCTCACGCAACGCGTCGACGATGCGGGCGGCAAGGTCCTGGCCGAGATCGGCACGAACCAGCTCATCCTCCAGCGCGTCGAGGGTCTCGGGATCGAGCGGGCGGTTGGTCACCAGAGCCGTTATTGAGGAGCCGAGCGACGAAGAGGTGCGCTTGAGCCCGCCGCTCAGGCGCGTCCACCAGCCTTCAGTTTGTGTGCTGTCGTTCATGTGGCGCTCGTGATAGCCGTTTCGGCATGACACCGGAAGAGATGCTCGCACGCCTGCTCTACCGCGACGGGCTGATGCTGGTGGTCGACAAGCCGGCGGGACTGCCCGTGCATCGCGGGCCAAAGGGCGGCGATGCCTTTGAGGATTATTTCGACGCGCTCCGGTTCGGCCTGCCGCGCGCGCCCGCGCTGGCACATCGCCTCGACCGGGACACGACCGGGTGTCTGGTGCTCGGACGCCACCGCAAGGCCCTGGCGCTGCTGGGTAAGTTGTTCAAGCAGGGCAAGGTCGGCAAGTCCTATTGGACCGTGGTCGAAGGCGGGCCGGAGGCCGAAGAGGGACGAATCGATATCCCGCTTTCCAAGCGCGACGAATCGCGGGGCTGGTGGATGAAGGCTGATAAGGGTGGATTGCCGTCGACCAGCACGTGGACGGTTCTGGGCCGCGGTTCGGGCTTCACCTGGCTCGCGCTGGAGCCGGTCACTGGTCGCACACACCAACTGCGCGTGCATTGCGCGGAAATGGGATGGCCGATCGTCGGCGACAATATCTATGGGAAAGCACCGCGTACCGGCGGGCCGGCTCTTCACCTGCACTCGCGCGAGGTAACCGTGCCTATTTCAAAGAACAAGCCGGCGGTCAAAGTGACCGCGCCAGTGCCGGAGCACATGCGCGAGAGGCTCGCTGCCTGCGGCTGGCCGCCAACAATCGAAAAATAAAGCCAACAACCTGTGCCGGAACTTCACTGTGGTGACGGCGTTCAGAACCATTCCCTGCAAATCGGAGCACCCCAATGTTCATCGGTCACTACGGACCTAGTTTCGCGGGCAAAGTCGCGAAGCCGGCGATACCTCTGTGGGTTCTGTTTCTCGCTGTCCAACTCGTCGATATCGCATGGTCGATTCTCGTGCTGCTCGGAATCGAAAAGCTCCGCATTGTCCCGGGGTTCACCGCGACAAACCCGCTCGATCTTTATTACATGCCATTCACTCATAGCTTGCCGGGCGCGGCTCTCTGGTCAGTGGGCGCAGCGCTTGTCTATCGGACTATTTGGCGCACGCAGGGCTGGTCGGCATCCGCAATCGTGGGAGCCGCCGTGTTCTCGCACTGGATCCTCGATCTGGTGGTGCACCGCCCCGATCTCGCGCTGTTTGACGACTCCTATAAGGTCGGACTTGGACTTTGGAATTATCCCGCAATCGCCTTCGCTCTCGAAATCGCTCTCCTGTTCGGCGGGATCGCGCTCTATCTCAGGACAACGAGACCCAAGGATGAAATCGGCCGCTACGGCATGCTGGTCTTCGGCATCGTTGCCGTCGTCATACAAGCCTACGTCTTTTTCGGTCCTCCGCCGGTTTCGGACACGGCGATGGCGCTCACCGCGCTCGGGCTTTATTTTGGATTCGCCGCCGTCATCTACTGGCTGGAAGGAAAGCGCAGCTGGTTATTTCCGGCCCAGCAGATGGCCGCCATGGCTGACTAGTAGAGCTGCGCCTTGATGCGCTCCGGCGCCTCGCGATCGTAAGTTTCGCCGCCAAGCTTGCCCTTGCTTAGCTCGGCAATGATGGTGCCGGTCGAGGGCAGGCTCTTGCGGTCGATCTTGGTCGCCTCCTCCCAGAGCTTCGAACGCACGATCGCCTTGGAGCAATGGAAATAAATGCTCTCGACATGAACGATGAGCACGCAGCGCGGCAGCTTGCCGTTGACGGCGAAGCTTTGCATCAATTCGCGATCGATCGAGATCGATGCGCGGCCGTTCACGCGCAATGTTTCACCCACGCCCGGAATCAGGAACAGAAGTGCAATACGGGGATCGCGGATGATGTTGCGGAACCCGTCGATGCGGTTGTTGCCCGGACGATCGGGGATCGCCAGCGTCTTGTCATCGAGGATCCGCACGAAGCCGGGCGCATCACCTTTGGGCGAGCAATCGAGCCCCTCGGGGCCCGCCGTCGCAACAGCGACAAACGGCGCTGCCTCGATCAGCTTGCGGTAGCCCTCATTGATATGGTCGATCTCCTTGACGACTGAAGCCCCCATTCTCTCTCCATAAAGAGACTGGAGCTGATCCATCGTCGTGATCAGATGATCGCGGTAGGCCATCGCATATCCCCTTTTTAGTGACGCATGATCTTATCCGAAAACCGGGTCCCATCCCCGATCGGAGTCGAGGACAAGCTTTTCGGGATGATGCGTTAAGCGGCCAAAAGCTGGCGGCCGTCATGTGCCTTGATTGCAAGATCAAGAATAACACCGGGCTCCACCGGTCCGGCAAGCCGCACCGGCATGAACTGTTCGGTGCGCCCGAGTGCGTGTGACTCGACGAGAACGCGCCGGCGGGCGCCGATCTCGCGATCGAGATACGCTCTGAGCGCCATCTCGCCTTTCTCGCGCAACC
>DASSSM010000183.1:0-17749 GCA_035708425.1 Pseudolabrys sp. | reverse complement strand
GCCGGTGGCAGGCCGGCTCGGTCTCGACCCGTTTTATTTCGTCAACCGTCACATTCTCTTTCTTCTGCCGTCCATCGCCGTGATGCTCGGCGTGTCCTTCCTCAATCCCCAACAGGTCCGCCGCCTGTCACTGCTCATCTTTGTCGTGAGCCTGATCCTGGCCGCGGCGACACCGTTCTTCGGCCCCGAGATCAAGGGTGCACGGCGCTGGCTGGTCCTGTTCAGCGTCAGCATTCAACCGTCTGAGTTCCTCAAGCCCGCCTTCGTCATCATTGTCGCCTGGCTGTTCGGCGAATCGTCAAAGCGCCCAGACATGCCGGCGAACACGTTCTCCCTGATGCTGCTGTTGACCGTCGTCGCTCTGCTGGTCCTGCAACCGGACTTCGGCCAGACGATGCTGATCGCCCTGGTGTGGAGCGCGCTCTTTTTCATGGCCGGCATGCGTGTGGTCTGGGTCTTCGGCATTGCCGGTTTGGCCGGTGCGGGCCTGCTCAGCGCGTACTACACGGTGCCGCATGTCGCGCGCCGGATTCAGCGTTTCCTCGACCCGGCGTCAGGCGACACCTTTAACATCGACATCGCAACCGAAAGCTTCATGCGCGGCGGCTGGTTCGGCAAAGGACCGGGCGAGGGGACGGTGAAACGACTTCTGCCGGAGAGCCATACGGACTTCGTCTTTGCGGTGGCCGCGGAGGAATTCGGCATCGCGCTCTGCCTTGTGATCGTCGCATTGTTCGCCTTCATCGTCATCCGCATGCTGCTGCGGGCCATGCGCAACGACGACCCGTTCATGCGGTTTGCGGCAGCCGGCCTTACCATTCTTTTCGCCACGCAATCGGCGATCAACATGGCGGTGAACTTGCATCTGATCCCGGCCAAAGGCATGACGTTGCCGTTCATTTCCTATGGCGGCTCCTCGATGATTTCGCTCGGCTACGCGATGGGCATGCTGCTGGCGCTGACGCGGGAGCAGCCGCGCGCGGCGATGATCGCGCCCGATCTTGCGGTGGCCGGGAGCCGGGTCTGATGCCTGCGAGCGGCGCGCCGCTCGTCCTGCTCGCGGCCGGCGGCACCGGCGGCCATCTGTTTCCGGCGGAAGCGCTCGCAATCGCGCTCGATAAGCGCGGCATCGCGGTTGAGCTTGCGACCGACCACCGCGCGGCGCACTACAAATTTCCGGCACGGGCCATGCACATCATCCCGAGCGCAACATTGCGCGGGCGCGATCCGATATCGCTGGCAAAGACCGCGATGCTGCTGTCCTTCGGCAGCGCCAGGGCGTGGCTGCTGCTGGGCCGGGTCACGCCGAAAGCCGTGGTCGGCTTTGGCGGCTATCCGACCGTCCCGCCGCTCCTTGCGGCAAGCTGGCGCAAAATACCGACGGTGCTGCACGAGCAGAACGGTGTCATGGGCCGCGCGAATGCATTCCTCGCGCCCCGGGTGACGGCCATTGCGACCGGGTTTCGTTCGCTCAAGAATTTCAATCGGCACTGGGAGAGCAAGATAACGTTCACCGGCAACCCGCTGCGGCCTCAGGTCATCGCAGCCGGTCAGAGTCCCTATGCTGTGCCGGCGGACGGAAAACTCAACCTGCTGGTGTTCGGCGGCAGCCAGGGCGCCCGCGTGATGTCGGACATCGTGCCGGCGGCTGTCGGGCAGCTCGACGCGAGACTTGGGATGCGGCTTAACATTGTCCAGCAGTGCCGGGCCGAGGATCTCGACGCAGTGCGCGCGAGCTACGCCCGGCTCGGGGTCGCGGCCGAAGTCGCTCCCTTTTTCGCCGATCTCCCCGCGCGCATCGCCGCTTCCCACCTGGTGGTTTCGCGCTCGGGTGCATCGACCGTGGCCGAACTTTCGGCGATCGGCCGTCCCGCCATCCTGGTTCCGCTGCCGCACGCGCTGGATCAGGACCAGTTCGCCAATGCCGGGGTACTTGAGGCTGCCGGCGGGGCGATCCGTATCGAGCAGCGGGACTTCACGGCCGAGCGCCTGGCCAGAGAAATCACGGTGCTGTCAAATGATCCTGCGCGGCTTGCAAAGATGGCGCAGGCGGCCAAAAGCTGCGGCACGGCCGATGCCGCCGAAAGGCTGGCCGACCTGGTAATAAAGGTGGCGAGAATTTGAGCATTGGCACTTGGCCGGTCTTGTTTCGGCCCTTCATGTCCTGCATGAGATAGCGGCAAATCGGGACGCGCAGGGTTCGGCGCACCCGATGCAAGGCTGAGGGCGATTTACATGAAACTGCCGCGCAACATCGGGCCGGTGCATTTCGTCGGCATCGGCGGCATTGGCATGAGCGGCATTGCCGAAGTCCTGGCCAATCTGGGCTACAGCGTGACCGGCTCCGACGTTACCGACAGCGCCAACGTCAAGCGATTGCGAGACAAGGGCGTGAAAGTCGCGATCGGGCACAAGGCTGAAAATATCGACGGCGCCGATGTGGTGGTCGTTTCCTCTGCGATCAAACGCGACAATCCGGAGCTTGTTGCCGCGCGCGCCAAGCGCCTGCCGGTCGTGCGGCGCGCCGAAATGCTCGCGGAACTCATGCGGCTGAAAAGCTGCATCGCTGTTGCCGGTACGCACGGAAAGACGACGACGACCTCGCTCGTTGCCTCTCTGCTCGACGCTGGCGGCCTCGACCCCACCGTGATCAACGGCGGCATCATCAATGCCTACGGCACCAACGCGCGGCTCGGCGCCGGCGACTGGATGGTGGTCGAAGCGGATGAATCGGATGGCACGTTTCTCAAGCTGCCCGCCGACATCGCCATCGTCACCAACATCGACCCCGAGCATCTCGACCACTTCCGCACATTCGAAGCCGTGCAGGACGCATTCCGTGGCTTCGTCGAGAACGTACCCTTCTACGGCTTTGCGGTGATGTGCACCGATCACCCCGTGGTTCAGACAATGGTCGGGAAACTCGAAGATTGCCGCATTCTGACATATGGCGAAAATCCGCAAGCTGACGTTCGCCTTGTTGATCTTGATCATCTCAACGGCGAGTCGCGCTTCTCCGTTCTCTTCCGTGACCGCGATGGAAAAAGCGCGCATAAGATCGACAAGCTTACCTTGCCGATGCCGGGCCGCCACAATGCGTTGAACGCAACCGCGGCCATCGCGGTTGCGCACGCGCTCGGGGTCAAGGCTGAGGTCGTCCGAACCGCGCTTGCCGGATTCGGCGGGGTCAAGCGGCGTTTCACCCGGGTCGGCGAATGGAATGGCGCCGTGATCATCGACGATTACGGACATCATCCGGTCGAGATCGCCGCGGTGCTGCGCGCGGCTCGCGAAAGCGCCAAGGGTCAGGTGATCGCGGTGATGCAGCCGCACCGCTACACGCGGCTGCACGATCTGTTCGAGCAATTCTGCACATGCTTCAACGACGCTGACCTTGTCATCATCGCGCCGGTCTATCCGGCCGGCGAGCAGCCCATCCCCGGCGCCGATCGAGATTCGCTGGTGACCGGCTTGCGCTCGCGCGGGCACAAGCAGGCAATGCCGTTGGACGGACCTGAAAAACTGGCGCCGTTGATAAAAAATCTGGCAAAGCCGGGCGACTATGTGATTTGCCTCGGCGCCGGCTCGATCACGCAATGGGCCTACGCACTTCCGGCGGAATTGAAGGCGCTATGAGCTTCCCCGACATCGTTCCCGAGCTGAAGGCGAAAATGCCCGAGTTGCGGGGCCGGCTGCTCGCCAATCAGGCGCTGGGAGAATTCACCTGGTTCCGGGTCGGCGGTCCTGCGCAAGCCTTTTTCATGCCCGAGGATGAAAACGACCTTGCATATTTCCTGCGCAACCTGCCGCCGGAAATTCCGATGGTCGTCATCGGCGCCGGTTCGAATCTCATCGTGCGCGACGGTGGCGTGCCGGGCGTGGTGGTCAGGTTGGGGCGCGGCTTCAACGACGTGAAGGTCGAGGTCGATCGCGTCACCGCCGGAACGGCGATGCTCGACGTGATGGTGGCGCGCGCCGCGCAGACGGCCGGTATTGCCGGATTGGCATTTCTCAGCGGCATTCCTGGAACGATCGGCGGTGCGCTGCGCATGAACGGTGGCGCCTATGGCGGCGAGATCAAAGACGTTTTTGTCGAAGCGCGCGGCGTCGACCGGCAGGGAAACATACGCACTTTCAGCAACGGCGACATGGGCTTTTCCTACCGCCATTGCTCGGTGCCCGATGACGTGACATTCACCTCGGCCGTTTTGCAGGGTCGTGCCGGAGCGCCTGAAGAGATCGCCGCGGAGATGGCGCAGATCAAAAAGAAGCGCGAAGCAAGCCAGCCGCGCAACCGGACGGGCGGCTCGACCTTCAAAAATCCACCGGGCCACAGCGCCTGGAAATTGGTTGACGATGCCGGCTGCCGTGGTTTGACCGTCGGCGGCGCGCAGGTGTCCGAGCTGCACAGCAATTTTCTCATCAATCTCGGCGGCGCCAGTGCGGCGGACATCGAGACTTTGGGCGAGATGGTCCGCGAGCGTGTGAAGGCCCATTCCGGCGTCGACTTGGAATGGGAAATCAAGCGGGTCGGGGTGAAGGCTTGAGACGATGAAGCACGTCGCGGTCCTGATGGGAGGCTGGTCGGCCGAGCGCGAGATTTCACTGCGCTCGGGCAAAGCCTGCGCGGATGCGCTCGAGCGATCGGGCTATCAGGTGAGCCGGATCGATGTCGATCGCGATGTCGCGGCGACGCTGCGCACGCGCAACCCGGACGTCGCGCTCAACGTCTTGCACGGCCGTCCGGGCGAAGACGGCACATTGCAAGGCCTGCTCGAGGTTCTCGGCATTCCTTACAGCCACTCCGGTGTGCTCGCCTCGGCGCTGGCGATGAAAAAAGACATCGCAAAGAGCGTGCTCAAGTCCGCGGGCGTGCCGGTGCCAGGTGGAATGGTGGCCGCGCGCAAGGAAGCGGCAAAGCGGCACTTGCTGCCGCCACCTTACGTCATCAAGCCGGTGGCTGAAGGGTCCAGCGTCGGCGTTTTCATCGTGCGCGAGGATCACAAGCACCCGCCGCAGGAACTGACGCGTACCGATTGGGCCTTCGGCGACCAGATTCTCGTTGAACCTTATATTCCCGGAAAGGAGCTCACCTGCGCGGTGATGGGTGACCGGGCGCTCGGCGTGATCGAAATCGTCCCGACCGTAAAGTTTTACGACTACGAAGCGAAATACGCGCCGGGCGGCTCGAAGCACCTTTTGCCGGCACCGATCGCGGCCGATGTCTATCGCGAGGTGCAACGTCTGTCGCTCGCCGCACACCGTGCGCTTGGGTGCCGTGGCGTGACGCGTTCTGATTTCCGCTTTGACGACAGCCTTGACGCAGCAAAGGGACTCTTCTGCCTCGAGGTGAACACCCAGCCGGGCATGACCGAAACCTCGCTGGTTCCCGAGCTTGCGGCGCATGCCGGGACCGGTTTCGAGGATCTGGTCAAGTGGATGGTCGAGGACGCTTCGCTGGACCGCTAAAGTTAGCGGCTACCGTCCGAAACCGTTCAAATTTTACTAATCATTTACCAATAGAGCCGAAGACTAGGCCCCTGGCGGCGCACCGCGCGCTTGGCTGCCGTGGAGTCGCGCGTGCGGGCAATACCGTTGACGGCGGCGCTTGCGTGCCCCTCCCGGGCACAACGTTTGGATAGTAGGTCGCGATGGAAGGCCGGGGACGCCTCGCTCAATCGCTCACGCTGAAACGACGTGCATCGTTCGCTTTGTGGACGCGATCCTATGAGCCGCGTTGGTTCCGTGGTGCGCGCCGGTGGGGCATCTGGCTCATCAGCCTGAAAATTCCCCAGGGGGCGGGCGCTTCGGCCGCCGCAATGCTGCTGCTCGCAAGCGTCAGCTATGGCGCCATCAAGGGCGGCCACGCGTCGCAGATCCTCGAGAACCTGCAAGATCTGTGCGACGCAGCCGCCAACAAAGCTGGCTTCCGCATTGCCGAAGTCGCGCTGACGGGCGAGCACGAAATCGGCCGCGACGAAATCCTGACGCTGGCCGGCATCAGCGACCACTCGTCGCTTTTGTTCCTCGACGCGGCGCGTGCGCGCGCGCGCCTGATGAATAATCCGTGGATCTCGGATGCAACCGTTCTTAAACTGTATCCCGATCGGCTGCGCATCGAGATCAAGGAGCGCAAACCGTTTGCGCTCTGGCAAAAGGACGGCCGCATTGCCCTGATCGCAGGCGAGGGCACCGTTCTTGAGACGACGGCGCCGCCGCGCTTTGCAAGCCTTCCCATGGTCGTCGGCAAGGGCGCCGAATACGGCGCACATGCCTTTCTCGATTTGGTCCGAAGCTTTCCTGAGATCGCGCAAGCCACCGAATCCTCCGTGCTGGTCGCCGAAAGGCGGTGGAATCTGCACCTGAAAAGCGGTGTCGAAGTTCTTCTGCCTGAAATCGAACCAGACCGGGCGCTCCGGACTCTTGTCGAGCTCGACCGCAGCAAGAAATTGCTGTCGCGCGACATCGTCCTCGTCGATCTGCGACTGTCCGACCGTGTGACCGTCCGTCAGTCCGATGGCGCGGCGGCCGCGCGCGACCAGGCGCTCAAGGATCTGGAAAAAGCAAAGAAGAAGCCGGGCAAAGGAGGCGAAGCATGACCGTGCTCCGCTTCGGGCTCACCCCCAAGATGAAGCCCGTGTCGCCCAGGCGCGCGGCGGTCGTCGCGGGTCTCGATATCGGCACCAGCAAGGTCGTGTGCTTGATCGCACGGCTCGAGCCGCAGGCGCCCCAGGATGTTTTGCGCCGGCGCAGCCACGGGGTCAGTCTGCTGGCCTTCGCACACACCGCGGCCAGCGGCATGAAGGGCGGCTCCGTCGTCGACCTGGTCGAGGCCGAGGAGACCGTGCGCCAGGCGCTCGACATCGCCGAAAGCATGGCCGGCGTTCAGCTGCAGTCGGTCGTGGTCTCCATGTCCGGCGGCCGTCTCGGAAGCGAGCGCTTTGTCGCAAACATCGATCTTGCCGGTGGCTCGGTCACCGAAGGGGATATCGGCCGTGTGCTGGCAGCCGCCAGCCGTCATTCGGTGCGCGGCGACGGGCGCGCCGTCCTGCATTCCCTGCCGATCGGCTATGCCGTCGATGCCGCTACCGGCATCCGCGAGCCGCGCGGCATGCTTGGTCACCGGCTGGGCGTCGATATGCACATGGTCACCGCGGACGTGGCGACGGTGCAAAACCTGATGCTGACGGTGGAGCGCTGTCATCTGTCTGTGGAAGCCATGGTGTCGTCACCCTATGTCGCAGGCCTTGCCGCGCTTGCCGATGACGAGGCCGATTTGGGCGTGGCGACTGTCGATATGGGTGCCGGAACCACGACTTTGGCGGTGTTTTCGGGCGGCAAGTTCGTCCATGCCGACGGCTTTGCCCTCGGCGGTAATCACGTGACCATGGACCTTGCCCGAGGTCTCAACACCCGGGTTGCCGACGCTGAGCGAATCAAAGCGATTTATGGCAGTGTTTTAGCGGGTGGATCGGATGAAAGGGACATGATCACCGTACCTCCGGTCGAAGATGACGAGCGTGAGCCGCCGCAGTTCGTGTCGCGCGCATCGCTCGTCAGAATCATTCGTCCAAGGGTCGAGGAGATCCTGGAAATGGTGCGCGACCGTCTCGCATCTTCGCCATTCGCGGCTGAGCCGCGCGGGCGCGTGGTGCTGACCGGGGGCGCGAGTCAGTTGACGGGCCTCGCCGATCTCGCTGCGCGCATCTTGCGGCGCCCCGTACGAATTGGCCGTCCTCTCGGCCTGGCCGGTTTGCCGGAAGCGGCAAAAGGGCCTGCCTTTGCAGTTGCGGCCGGACTGCTTGTCTATCCTCAAGCAGCCCATCTCGAACACTTCGAACCGCGGCGAACGCGGCAATTGATGACAGGAACGGGCGGTTACATGGCACGGGTCGGACGATGGCTACGCGAAAGCTTCTGACCCTTCATCAACAGAACCACGAATGGCCGGTGGCGGACCGGCTCAGTTCGGCGGCTAGCAATTGCATTTGCGCCTTCGGCGCGGCGCAAGGCCTGCTGCCCGTGCAATCATGAGGCAAACATGACCATCAACCTGACGATCCCCGATATTCGCGAGATGAAACCTCGCATCACCGTCTTTGGCGTCGGTGGCGCCGGCGGCAATGCGGTCAACAACATGATTGCGGCAGGTCTGCAGGGCGTCGACTTCGTCGTCGCCAACACGGACGCGCAGGCGCTTACGATGTCCAAGGCCGAACGCATCATTCAGATGGGCGCCCAGGTGACCGAAGGTCTCGGCGCGGGTTCTCAGCCCGAAGTTGGGCGCGCCGCGGCAGAAGAAGTGATCGACGAAATCCGCGATCACCTCACGGGCGCCCATATGGTGTTCGTCACGGCCGGCATGGGCGGCGGCACCGGAACGGGCGCTGCGCCGATCATTGCAAAGACCGCGCGCGAGCTCGGTATTCTCACCGTCGGTGTCATCACCAAGCCCTTCCACTTCGAAGGCCAGCGCCGCATGCGGTTTGCCGAAGCCGGCATCGTCGAGTTGCAGAAGGTGGTCGACACGCTGCTGATCATCCCGAACCAGAACCTGTTCCGGGTGGCCAACGAAAAGACCACGTTTGCCGATGCCTTCGCGATGGCGGACCAGGTCCTCTATTCGGGCGTGGCGTGCATCACCGATCTGATGGTCAAGGAAGGCCTCATCAATCTCGATTTTGCCGACGTGCGCGCCGTGATGCGCGAGATGGGCAAGGCCATGATGGGCACCGGCGAAGCGTCCGGCGAGAAGCGCTCGCTGACCGCGGCCGAAGCCGCGATCTCCAATCCGCTGATCGACGACGCCTCGATGAAGGGCGCCAGGGGCCTGCTCATCTCGATCACGGGCGGCAAGGACCTCACGCTCTACGAAGTCGACGAGGCCGCAACCCGTATCCGCGAGGAAGTCGACCAGGACGCCAACATCATCGTCGGCGCGACCTTCGACGAGACGCTCGAAGGCATCATCCGCGTCTCCGTAGTGGCGACCGGTATCGACAACACCGGTCACATGCGCCAGGCGCAGCCTGCTGAAAGCGCGCTCAAGGAGCTCGCAGGCAAGATTCGCAACGACAGCCGGCGCATTGCCGATCGCATCGAGCGGACCGCGGCGACGGCGCACGCGGCGCCGTCCGTTGAATCCGCTGCGCATGCCGCGGTTGCGGCTGCTATCCTGCCGCCGACCGCGATCGAAGACGTGTCGATCCGGCCCATGCCGATGAAGCCGTCTGTGTTCGAGCCGGCACAGGCGGAAGCGCCGGCGCCCGAGCCGCATATGCCGGCGGCGTTCATTCCGCCGGCCCCGGAGCGCATGGCGCGCGCGCCGCGCATGCCGCGCATTGATGAGCTGCCGCTGCCCGCGCAAAACGAAATCCGGGCGCAGCGCGGCGAGATCGCCGACGACCATCCCGAGAAGCGGCGTATGTCGCTGATGCAGCGACTGGCCTCGGTCGGCCTCGGCCGCCGCGCGGACAACGAAGCACCGCCTGCGGCGGCAATGCCGCGTCCGGCGCGGCCAGTGCCGCAATATGAGCGTCCGCCGCAGCGGCCCAGCGCTCGCCATCCCGAAAGCCGCCCGCCCGATCCGGTCTCGGAATATGCGCGCCGGAGCGGGCCGCACGGTCTTGACCCGCATGGCCGCAACGCGCCTGTGCATAATTCCGGCGAGGACGACCAGCTCGATATCCCGGCTTTCCTCCGCCGCCAGGCCAACTGACGCCACGACTTATTGCAGCGGCCCCGCTCTGGTTTCCAGGGCGGGGCCGCTGGCTCGTTATAGGGGTCATTCTAACGGCTTGAACAGACATATGTTTTCGACGGGCCGGGCCGGCGAAAGAAGACATGACCGCGGCCTTGGCCGCTCCATGGCGCGGAAAATTCAGGGCTGGCCGCCGCCCCGCGGACCCGCAATTGCGGCAAAAAAGAGTAACAGACGGTAAGAAAGCGTGAGTTGGAGGCCCCCCATCGATAGCCTAAGTTTCAGCGGCGAAAGGGACTTTTCGAGTCTCTGGGGGATGCCGCCTAAGCTTAACGGCGGCTGCGACGACGGCAGAAATATGGCCCCTCGAGGGCTTTGGGGATGGGGCCGCAGGCTGAATGAGCCGGCGGAAGTTGGGTAGATGAAGGGCGCTAAGCAGACAACGCTACGCCACCCGGTTGCCGTTTCAGGCATTGGTGTTCATTCCGGCCTTCCGGTCACGCTTACGCTTCATCCGGCCGACGACGATGCCGGCATCGTTTTCCAGCGCATTGCAGCTGACGGCGCGATCGAACGCGAGATCCGCGCCGACGTGCGCGCCGTGACCGCCACTGAATTCGCTACGGTGCTTGGCGATGCCAAAGGACCGCTTTGCTCGACAGCGGAGCATCTGCTGGCGGCGTTGCGCGGCCTCTACGTCGACAACGTCGTTGTCGAAATTGACGGGCCGGAAGTTCCGATCATGGACGGCAGTGCGGCCGCCTTCGTTGACGCGATTGATCAGGCCGGCCTGACAGCTCGTGCGCTGCCGCGCCGCTACATCGAAGTCATCAAGCCGGTCTCGGTGTCCAAGGACGGCGCCTACGGCGAATTGCGCCCGTATCAGCACGGTTTCCACGTCGAGGCCGAGATCGACTTCGATCACCCGCTGATCGGCCAGCAGGCGCTTTCACTCGATATCGAGCCCGATACCTTCCGCCGCGAGATCGCGCGCGCGAGAACATTCGGCTTCATGCGCGACGTCTCAAAGCTGTGGAGCGCAGGCTACGCGCTTGGCGCATCGTTCGAGAATACGCTGGTAGTCAGCGAAGACCGCGTGCTCAATCCGGAGGGCCTGCGCTTCTCTGACGAGTTCGTGCGGCACAAGGTGCTGGACGCGATCGGTGACTTGGCGCTTGCAGGCCAGCCGCTCCTTGCCGCCTACAAGACTGTCTGTGGCGGCCACAAGCTCAATCACGCGGTGCTGTCCGCGCTGATGTCCGATCGGAGCGCCTGGCGGGTGGTGGAAGCTGCCGAGCCGGCCCGCCGCGTTCGCGGCAGCGCCAGCCTGGTGACCGGTCTTGTGGCACCGGCCTATGGGCCAGAAGTGTCCTGAAAATCTAGCGTTTTGGCCTTAACCGTCGCCTTAATCCGGGCCGAATGTCGGCTTAGTCGCATGGCGAGAGCCCGCATTTTCGTATAGACCGGCGCGCATAACCGCCGTTGGAAAATCGGGCTAGCGGGGGAAGCGACACGTTCGCGTAGAGGGTCCGTGTTCGAAACTTTTGCAGCCAAGAACGCCGTGCCCCAGGGCACCGCAGACATGACCACGCAGCCAGGATGTTCGGGCTGGTCGCGCCTCGCGCGCGTGCTGGCTGTCGCGGTGGTGGCCGTGAGCCTCGGCGCCTGCAGCAGCTTCGACATGTTCGCCAAAAAGGACGATACGCCGCCCGACGAACCTGCCGACCGGCTCTACAACGAGGGCCTCTATCTTCTCAACGCTAAGAAGGATGCCAGAGACGCGGTCAAGAAGTTCGAGGAAGTCGATCGCCAGCATCCTTACTCCGAGTGGGCGCGCAAATCGCTGCTCATGTCAGCCTACGCCTACTATCAGGCCGGCGAATATGATGACTGCGTGAACGCGGCGAAGAGATACGTCACCCTGCATCCCGGCAGTCCGGATGCTGCCTATGCCCAATATTTGATCGCCTCGTCCTACTTCGAAGAAATTCCGGACGTCACCCGCGACCAGGCGCGCACCGAAAGAGCGCTTGCTGCACTTGAAGAGGTCATCCGGAAATATCCGACCACCGAGTATGCGAACAGCTCGAAACAGAAGATTGAAGTCGCGCGCGACCAGCTCGCCGGCAAGGAAATGGAAATCGGCCGTTATTACCTGAAGAAGAAAGATTACACCGGCGCCATCAATCGCTTCAAAGTGGTCGTCACCAAGTACCAGACCACCCGTCACGTCGAAGAAGCGCTCATGCGTTTGACGGAAAGTTATATGGCGCTGGGTGTCGTCGACGAGGCGCAGACTGCAGCCGCCGTGCTCGGCCACAATTTCCCGGACAGCCAGTGGTACAAGCACGCTTATGCCGTGGTGAAGACCGGCGGGGTGGAGCCCAAGGAAAACCAGGGCTCCTGGATCAGCAAGGCCTTCAAGGGCATCGTCGGTTAGCGCCCCGGCAGACTGGATTCACAAGCGAAGGGGCCGGCCCAAGGACAAGCCTTGTGCCGGCCTTCTGCGTCTTTAATGATGGCGAATCTGCAGGGCCGAGTTCCTATGCTCTCCCGACTGTCCATTCGCGACATCGTTCTGATCGAGCGGCTCGACATCGATTTTGCCGACGGCCTTGCCGCACTCACCGGCGAGACCGGCGCCGGAAAATCGATCCTGCTCGACGCTTTCGCGCTGGCCCTGGGTGGCCGCGGCGACCAGACGCTGGTGCGCCAAGGGCTCGAGCAGGGGCAGGTGACGGCCGTCTTCGACGTCGCGAAGGGCCATCCGGCGCGCGCACTGCTGGCGTCCAATGACATATCGTCGGAAGATGAATTGATCCTCCGCCGCGTGCAATTGTCCGATGGGCGAACGCGCGCATTCGTCAACGACCAGCCGGTCAGCGTGCAGGTGCTCAAGCAGCTCGGCAGCGCGCTGGTCGAGATCCACGGCCAGCACGACGAGCGCGCGCTGACCGATGCGGCCACGCACAGGCGATTGCTCGATGCGTTCGGCGGGCTGGAAAGTCAGGCTTCGGAGGTCGAAACTCTGTGGCAGGCGCGGCGCGACGCGCGCGAGGCGGCCGATGCCCATCGCGCCGAGGTCGAGCGCGCCAAGCGCGAGGGCGACTGGCTGCGCCATGCCGTCGACGAGCTCAACAAGCTTGCACCGCAAGGCGGCGAGGAGACCGCGCTGGCCGAGCGGCGAACCTCCATGATGCAGGCCGAGAAGGTCGCGGAGGATCTGCGCGACGCCCATGAGGTCATTGCCGGCACGAATTCCAGCGTGCCCGCGCTGTCGGGTGTCATCCGGCGCCTTGAGCGGCGGGCGGCGCAAGCGCCCGGATTGATCGAACCCACCGTGAAGGCGCTCGACACGGCGCTCACTGCGCTGGATGAGACGCGCGCGCAGCTTGAAACTGCCTTGCGCGCCGCCGATTTCGACCCGGCCGAGCTCGAGCGCATCGAGGAGCGGCTGTTCGCGCTGCGCGCGGCGGCGCGCAAATACAATGTCCCGGTCGACGATCTCGCGGAGCTTGCGCGTAAATACAATGCCGACATCGCCTTGATCGATGCGGGCGAGGACATGCTCAAGGCGTTGGAAGCGGCGGCCGGCGACGCCGACGCCACTTTTCGCAAGGCCGCCGATGCCCTGTCCAAAGCGCGCGCCAAGGCCGCCTCCGCGCTCGACAAGGCGGTCAATGCCGAGCTCAAGCCCCTCAAGCTCGATCGCGCGAAGTTCTCGACCCAGCTCGACACCGATCCGGCCACTGCAGGGCCGAACGGCATCGACCGCGTGGAATTCTGGGTGCAGACCAATCCCGGGACCCGCCCCGGGCCGCTGATGAAAGTTGCCTCGGGCGGCGAGCTTGCGCGGTTCTTGCTCGCGCTGAAGGTCGTTCTTGCCGACCGCGGTTCGGCGCCGACTCTGGTGTTCGATGAAATCGACACCGGCGTGGGCGGTGCGGTTGCCGATGCAATCGGCGTGCGGCTAGCGAAACTCGCGCGCGGCGTGCAGGTGCTGGCGGTGACGCATGCGCCGCAGGTGGCGGCGCGCGCCGACCATCATTATCTCATCACCAAGGATGCGCTGGAGAAAGGCAAGCGCGTTGCAACCCGCGTCACCGAGCTCGCGGCGGACCGCCGACGGGAGGAGGTCGCCCGCATGCTGGCCGGCGCGGAGATCACCAACGAGGCGCGCGCCGCGGCGGAACGGCTTATCAAGGCGGCTTCCTAGTCATTCGGCCGCGCTCCGGAATGACGAAGATAATATGTCCAAGGTCAAAACCGACAAAACACCCGTCGATTTTCTCACCGCAAAGCAGGCGAAGGCCGAGCACGCGCGCCTGACGGTTGAAATCGCCCAGCACGACAGGCGCTATTATCAGGACGACCGGCCGAGCATCACCGATGCCGAATACGATGAATTGCGGTCGCGCTACAACGCCATCGAGGAACGCTTCCCCGATCTGCGCACGCTTGAATCGCTTTCCCTGAAAGTCGGAGCGACGCCTAGCGGCAAATTCAGGAAGGTGCGGCACGCGGTGCCGATGCTGTCGCTAGACAACGCCTTCTCGGATGAGGATGTTGTCGGCTTCGTTGCCCGCATCCGGCGTTTCCTCAAACTCGACGAGAGCGAGAAGATTGCGTTCAGCGCCGAACCGAAGATCGACGGCCTGTCAATGTCGCTGCGCTATGAGGGCGGCGAACTGGTAACCGCTGCCACGCGCGGCGACGGCGCCGAGGGCGAAGACGTCACCGCCAACATCCGCACGCTCAAGGACGTGCCGCAGAAACTGAAGGGCAGGAACGTGCCGAAAGTCTGCGAGGTGCGCGGTGAGGTCTATATGACCAAAGGCGCATTTCTTGAACTGAACGAGAGACAGAAGGCGTCCGGCGGCCAGATTTTCGCCAATCCGCGCAATTCCGCGGCGGGCTCGCTGCGTCAGAAGGATCCCAAGATCACGGCGTCGCGGCCGCTCGGCTTCTTCGCTTATGGCTGGGGCGAAATGAACGACATGCCGGCAGACACCCAGACCGGCATGATCAAGTGGTTCGAGGCCTGCGGATTCAAGACCAATCCGTTGACCAGGCTCTGCCGTTCTACCGACGAGCTGATCGCCTTCCATCGCAAGACCGAGCAAGGCCGCGCCAGGCTCGACTACGACATCGACGGTGTCGTCTACAAAATCGACCGCATCGATTGGCAGGAGCGGCTCGGCTTCGTGTCGAGGACGCCGCGCTGGGGCGTCGCGCATAAATTCCCGGCCGAGCGCGCCATGACCGTGCTCAAGGATATCGAGATTCAGGTTGGCCGCACCGGCGCTTTCACCCCGGTCGGGAAGCTTGAGCCGGTCGGGGTCGGCGGCGTGATCGTGCAGAACGTCACGCTGCATAACGAGGATTATATCAAGGGCATTGGCGGCAAAGGTGAAACGCTACGCGAGGGCCGCGATATTCGCATCGGCGACACCGTGATCGTCCAGCGCGCGGGCGACGTCATCCCGCAGATCGTCGACGTTGTGATCGACAAGCGCCCGAAAAGCGCAAAACCCTATCATTTTCCGACGAAATGCCCGTGCCATCTGCATACCGATGTGGTGCGCGAAGAGACCGCGACCGGCGAGGAGGGCGCCCGCGCCCGCTGCACCGGCGAATTTGCCTGTCCGTTCCAGAAGATCGAGCACCTGAAGCTGTTCTGCTCGCGGCGGGCCTTCGACATCGAGGGGTTGGGCGAGAAGCAGATCGAGCTGTTCTTCGAGAAAGGATGGGTGAAGGAGCCGGCGGACATCTTCACCTTGGAGAAAAAGCACAGGAAAGATCTGCTTGAGGAGGAAGGCTTCGGCGAAACGTCCGTGCGCAACCTGTTCAGCGCGATCGACGCACGACGCACAATCGCGCTCGACCGTTTCATTTACGCGCTCGGCATCCGCCATGTCGGCGAAACGACGGCGCTGGCGCTCGCCCGCGGCTACGGCTCCTGGCAGGCTTTCCATGACGCCTGTCTGAAGATCGCCAAAGGCGACGCCGAAGCCGCCGCCGACATGGATGCGCTCGATCAGATCGGCGATACGGTCATTGAGGCGGTGAAAGCCTATTTCGGGGAAAGCCACAACCGCGGCATCGTCGAGCGGCTGAAGAAGCAGGTCGAGGTGCTTGACGCGGAGAAGCCGAAGACCGACAGTGCGATTGTCGGCAAGATCGTGGTCTTCACCGGCTCGCTGGAAAAAATGACGCGCGAGGAGGCCAAGGCGCAGGCCGAGCGCCTGGGCGCCAAAGCCGCCGGCTCCGTCTCGAAGAAAACCGACTATGTTATCGCCGGTCCGGGCGCTGGCTCAAAACTCGCCGACGCCAAGAAGCACGGCGTGAAGGTGCTCACCGAAGACGAGTGGCTGAAGCTGATCTCCCGGTAAGCAGTTTTTTCGGCATGCCCGCTTTCGGCGGCAAAGCGGACAATGTCAGCGCCTGCTTTTGCGTGACCGTGTCCGCTTCTTTGCAGGCGCGCGGCGTCTCTTCTGCTTTCGCAAGGCGGGACCTATCGGCTGCGTGGCCTGTTCGAGCCACTTTCGCACCGGCGGATCGACCAATGGGCCGATGATCTCCTGCACGCGCGCGTGGTAACTGTCGAGCCAGGTCCGCTCCTTCGGCGTCAGCATGTGCGGGTGGATCAGCCGCTGGTCGATTGGCGCAAGCGTCAGCGTCTCGAAGGCGTTGAGCGGCTTTTCAGCACCGACCGGTTCAGGTGCCGCGATCACAAGCACCAGGTTTTCGATGCGGATGCCGTAGGCGGCGGTTTTGTAATAGCCGGGCTCATTCGACAGGATCATGCCGCGCCGGAGCGCGACGTGACCGAGCTTGGAAATTCGTGCCGGCCCTTCGTGCACCGATAGATAGCTGCCGACGCCGTGGCCGGTGCCGTGATCGAAATCGAGGCCGGCCTGCCAGAGCGCCGTGCGCGCCAGCGGGTCGAGCTGGGCCCCGCTCGTGTTCTCGGGAAACACCGCGGTGGCGATAGCGATATGGCCCTTGAGCACGCGGGTGAAGCGGTCCCGCATTTCATCGCTCGGCTCGCCGACCATGATCGTGCGCGTGATGTCGGTCGTTCCGTCCTCGTATTGGCCCCCGGAATCGACCAGTAACAGCTGGTTCTTGCCGATCCGCCGGTTGCTGGCCTTGGTCACGCGATAATGGACGATGGCCCCGTTCGGCCCCGCGCCCGCGATGGTCGGGAAGGAAATGTCCTTGAGCGCACCGGTGTCACGGCGAAAGCTTTCGAGTGCCGCAACGACGTCGATTTCGGTCAGCTTGCCGCCCGGGGCTTCTTTGTCGAGCCAGGCCAGAAAACGCGTGACGGCGGCGCCATCGCGCCGGTGGGCGCTGCGGCTGCCGACAATCTCGGCGTGGTTCTTGGTCGCTTTCAGTAACGTGATGGGATCCGGTCCGCGCTGAGGCTTGCCGCCGTGGCGCGAGAGGATCTGGGTGAAAGCATCCGCTGCGCTCGCCTGGTCGATGCGAACAATCTTGCCCTGGAGTTTTTCCAGGTCGCGGGCGAGCTCGTCCGGCGCGCGAATGTCGGCAAAGGCCTCGATCGCGTGCCGCACGGCATTGTTGAGCTTGGCGCCGTCGACGTAGAGCGAAGGCCTGCCGTCCCGCGGGATTGTCGCGAATGCGAGCGCGAGCGGCGTGTGGGCAACATCGCCGCCGCGTATGTTGAACGCCCAGGCAACGTTCTGCGGGTCAGTGACCAGCAGCGTTTCGGCGCGCAGCTTCGTAATCTCGGCGCGGATCCGCTTGAGCTTGTCGGGTGCGGCCTCACCCGCGAGCTTGGGGTCGCGCAGACTCACCGCGCTGGCAGGCGAGGGCGGACGATCCTGCCACAGCGCGTCGATGGGGTTGCTGTCGACGGCGACCAGCTCGGCGCCGGCAGCGGCGCATGCCTTCTTCAGTCGTTCGGCCTGCTCGCTGGTGTGCAGCCACGGATCGTATCCGAGCTTCGCACCGCTCTTGAGGTTGTCGGTGATCCACTGATCGGGCGGACGCTCCACCAGGTGTTCGATCGAGAATAATTTT
>DASSSM010000182.1:0-4117 GCA_035708425.1 Pseudolabrys sp. | reverse complement strand
TACGGCTTTTGCGCGAGCAGGCGACACGGTGCCGGGACATCATGGCAAAACTCACCGAGTTGTCGGCAGGCGGTGGCGGCGAGCCCTTCGACCGCATGCGGCTCACCACGTTGATCGAAGAAGTGGTGGCGCCACACCGGGATTTCGGTGTGAGCATCGAGGTGAATGCGCCCGACAATTTCGGCTCCGAGCCGGTCGGCGCGCGCAATCCGGCAATTCTGTACGGTCTGGGGAACCTTCTGGAAAATGCCGTCGATTTTGCCAACGATCGCGTTTTGGTGGACGCACGCTGGACCGACGATGCCGTTGAAGTGACTATCAGTGACGACGGCCCCGGATTTGCGCCGGAAATCATGGGCCGGATCGGGGAGCCTTACGTCACCAGTCGCCGCGGGCATCCGCACGACACCGGCGACGAGCCGGCGGGCCTCGGGCTCGGATTCTTCATCGCCAAGACGCTGTTGGAGCGCGCGGGGGCGACCCTTTCGCTTGAAAACCGGCCCGCACCCGACCGCGGCGCAACCGTCCGACTCCATTGGAGTCGCAGCGATTTCGAGCGGCCGTTAACGTTCGCATCGGCTTGAGATCTTCACTCCGATCACTAATTTTTGCGGTGTGATTGAACGGCCCCGCGCGGTACGATACCCCTAAACCTGGATTGTCGAGGTGACATCGTGGACTCCCTGATCAGTGAGACCGCCAACCCGGCGGCCAAGATTAAAATCCCTGGTGAGCGATCGCTGCTGATCGTCGAGGACGATCAGTCGTTTTCGCAACGTTTGGCCAAGGCGCTGGAGCAACGCGGCTTCATCGTTACCACCGCGGATTCGGTCGCCGACGGCCTGTTGCAGGTCGAGAAGGCCGCGCCGGCCTACGCCGTGGTCGACATGCGGCTCAATGACGGCAACGGCCTTGATGTGATTTCCGCGCTCAAGAATCGCCGGCCTGACGCGCGCGCCATCATTCTCACCGGTTACGGGAACATCGCCACCGCGGTGAATGCCGTTAAGCTCGGTGCGGTGGATTACCTGGCGAAGCCGGCCGATGCCGACGACGTTGTGGCCGCGCTGCTGGCGCTGGACAATGCAAGGATCGAACCGCCGGAAAATCCAATGTCGGCCGATCGCGTGCGTTGGGAGCACATTCAACGAATCTATGAGTTGTGCGGCCGCAACGTTTCGGAAACGGCACGCCGGCTCAACATGCACCGACGTACGTTGCAGCGTATTCTGGCCAAGCGCGCACCACGCTGAAACGTCAGCTCACGTCCCCATAAGGCCCGGTCGGGTCCGCCAGCGATTGCAGCCGCAGCGCCGCGGCGCGCGCAAACAGCAACATCATCGATTTGCGTGTCGCAGCTGCGAGCTTGTGGACGGGCGCCTCGCATCTGAATTCGGCGCCAAAGGCATCGGCCACGATGAGACCGGTGTCGGGTGGGAAAATCTCGCAGGGCACCTCGACCGTGGTGGCGAAGAACAGCCGGTCGCAATGGGCCCGATAATCCTGCCATTTCTGGTCGGCGCGGAAGTCCGCGATCGAGGACTTGATCTCGACGATCCAGATTTCGCCGCCCGGATCGAGCGCCACCAGATCGGCGCGGCGCCCGGACGGCAGCGGCAGTTCGCTGACCACGCAGCGCCCGTATGCGTGCAGAAGCCGCGCGGTGCCCCGGGCAACGGCCAACGCAGTTTCTGACTGGCGTCCGTCGACCGGCAGTTCAAGGGGCACAGCCGCGGTTAGTGCCATCGAGATACCTTGCGAATTTGCTTGCATTCGATTTTCATGGCTAAGACATAACGCTGTTTCGACCCGGCGCAAAGCCGAGCTTTTGCTCGCCGCGAGAGAACACCAAAAGAATTGCCCAGGGAATTGCCAAGAGGATTGCCAAGAGACCTGCCATGATCGTCGACTACGAAGTCGAATACAACAACCGCGCCCGTGTCCCCGAGCATCCGGAAATTTTTGCACGCTGGCAGCGCGAGGGCGCGGCCTATCGTGCGGCGGCTCATAACGCAAAACTTGGGATTTCCTATGGCCCGTCGTCGCGGCGGACGATCGATCTTTTTCCGGCCAAGGACGACGACAAGGCGCCGATTGCCATGTTCATCCACGGCGGCTGGTGGCGCTCGCTTGAACCGGCGTCATTTTCGCAGATGGCGGCGGGCCCAAATGCGCGCGGCGTGAGCGTTGCGGTGGTCGGTTACGATCTTTGTCCGGTGGTATCGATCGCCGACATCATCGAGCAGATGCGCGCGGCCTGCCTGGCGCTGTGGCGCAGGCGGCGCCAGCGCATACTCGTCTACGGCCATTCCGCAGGCGGCCATCTTGCCGCCTGCATGGCGGCAACCGACTGGAAGGTCTTTGCCGCCGACGCACCGGCCGACCTCGTTCCCGCGGCTTATGCAATATCCGGTGTCTTCGACCTGGCGCCGCTGACCCGCATTTCAATCAACGAAGACCTGAGGCTCGACGATGCGGAGGCCCGCCGCGTTTCGCCGCTTTTCTGGCACGTTCCCGCGGGCCGCAGCCTCGACGCCGTCGTCGGCGCGCTTGAATCGAGCGAGTTCCTGCGCCAGAGCAAAACCATTGCAGAAGCCTGGCAGCAGGGCATGGCGCACACGCGCTACGAGGAGGTCGCCGGCACCAACCATTTCACGGTCATCGACCCTCTCGCCAATCCAGGGAGCCCGATGACCGCGCGCGTCGCGGCACTTGCGTACAGCGTGAAATCGATCGCCCTCTAGAACCAGTAACGCCGCGCGAGCGCCACTGTCAGGACTAAGCCGACAGCAACAATAAGAACACGCACGACATTGCGCGGAATCACGCGAGCGGTGTAGGCACCGATCAATCCTCCCCCGACGGTTCCGGCAGCAAGCGCCAAGGTCTGGGGCCAAAGGATCGCATCGTGGGTCGCAAAAACCAGGGTGGCCGCCAGGCCGTTGAGGCTGGCGACGAAATTTTTTGCAACATTCGCCGCGCGATAGTCGCCGCCGGTCGCCAGCGAGAACACGCCAAGCATCAGGATTCCCACACCAGCGCCGAAATAACCGCCGTAAAACGACACAGGCAGCACGACTTTCAGGCTTGCAAGATTGAATGTGATGTCATTACCGCGGCCCTCGGCCCGCGCGCGCAGCCAGCGCGTGATGCGTTCGGCGTATGCGAAAAGAAGCGTCGCAAATCCGATCAGCAGCGGCACGATTTGCGCGAACATGCGCTCTGGCGTGAGCAGCAGCAACACGGCTCCCGCGCCCGCCCCGATGACCGATGCGATGATCAGGCTGATGAACGCACGATTGAATGGCGGCAGCTGCGAGCGATCGGAAAGTGCAGCAAGCATCGTCGCTGGCATCACCGAGGCAAGATTTGAAACGGCCGCGAGCTGCGGCGACACGCCTGTTGCGATCAGCGCCGGATAGATCACGACGGCCGCGCCACCGACCATGGCTGCGATAATCCCGGCCACGACGCCGGTCGCAATAAGAAAGGTAGTAGTGAGGGGGTCCATGATATTTCCGTCGTCCTGGCCGAGCCAACGGGTCCGCGCGAAGCGCGGCCCGATGATAAACTCCGCGAGAGCCGGGACCCATACTCCGAAGCATATCGAGAGGGCACGGCGTATGGGTCCCCGCATTCGCGGGGACGACAGGTCTAAAAAAACGCCTGGATGCCGGTCTGCGCGCGGCCGAGGATCAGCGCGTGAATGTCGTGCGTTCCCTCATAGGTATTCACGGTCTCGAGGTTGGCGAGCACGCGCATCACATGATACTGCTCGGAAATACCGTTGCCGCCGTGCATGTCGCGGGCAAGCCGCGCGATTTCGAGCGCCTTGCCGCAGTTGTTGCGCTTCATCAGCGAGATCGACGGCGGCGCCGCCTTACCGGCCTCCAGCATGCGGCCGAGCCGCAACGCACCCTGCAGGCCGAGCGCGATCTCGGTCTGCATATCGGCGAGCTTCTTCTGCACCAGCTGGTTGGCGGCAAGCGGACGCCCGAATTGCTTGCGCTCCAGCACGTATTGACGCGCGCGGTGCCAGCAGAATTCGGCGCCGCCCATCGCGCCCCAGGCGATGCCATAACGTGCATTGTTGAGGCAGCCGAACGGGCCGGCGAGC
>DASSSM010000181.1:0-4099 GCA_035708425.1 Pseudolabrys sp. | reverse complement strand
GCCAAGCTGATCGACTCGCGGGGCCTCTCGGTGCTGGGCATTGAGCATTCCAAGGACAAGATGGTCGGCCGTGGCGTGCTGCTCGATATCGCGCGCTTTCGTGGCGTGAAATGGATGCAGGACGGCGAGAGCATTTCAAATGACGAACTCGATCAATGCGCAAAGCAGCAGAATGTTTCGATCGGGCGCGGTGATTTTGTCCTCATTCGCACCGGGCAGATGGAACGCTGCCACGCCGAAAAGGATTGGGGCGGTTATGCCGGCGGCGACGCCCCGGGGGTGAAGTTTGAGAACTGCTACTGGTGCCAGGAAAAGCAGATCGCTGCGATCTGCACCGACACCTGGGGCGTCGAGGTGCGTCCCAACGAGACCAAGGAAGCCAATCAGCCCTGGCACTGGGTCGTTATCCCCGCAATGGGCCTTTGCATGGGCGAGATCTTCTATCTCAAAGAACTCGCCGAGGATTGCGAGCAGGACGGCATCTATGAATTCTTCTTCTGCGGCCCACCGCTGATCATCACCGGCGGCACCGGCTCGCCGATCAATCCGCAGGCGATCAAGTAGTGGCTATGGCTGGCGACAAGTCCTGCGAGTTTTGTGAACTGTCAATGGTTCTGCTGCAGGACGAGCTTGCTTACGCCCGCTACGACAATAACAGCCTTGCACCCGGCCATATCCTGGTCATTCCGCGCCGTCACGTCGCAAATTTTTTCGACATGACGGCGCAGGAAAAGGCAGCCGTTCTTGCGCTTCTCGATCGAGCCCAGGCTATCATCGCCGAAAAGCATCGGCCCGATGGCTACAATATCGGTGTCAACGTCGGAACCGCGGGTGGTCAGTCGCGTATGCACGTTCACGTCCACCTTATCCCGCGCTATACCGGCGACGTGGCTGACCCGCGCGGCGGCATCCGTTGCGTGCTGGCCGGCCGCAAAACAACAACACATTGAAGTCCGCAGTCGGCGTTCTCGTCTCGCGGTAACCGGAGGATAGACCCATGGCTCGCTATTTGAAGCGCGGAATGGACGCGGGCACGATCAAGGCTGCCGACGCCAAGGTGCGCGAGACCGTGGAATCCATCCTCGCCCAGGTCGAGGAGCGGAAGGGCGCCGCGATCCGAGAATTGTCGGAGAAATTCGACAAGTGGTCGCCGAAGGACTTCCACCTCTCTCCTACCGAGGTCGAGCGCGCCATCGCGCAGGTGCCGAAGCGGGACATCGAGGACATCAAGTTCGCGCAGGCGCAAGTGCGCAACTTCGCACAGAAGCAGCGCGATACCATGCTCGACCTCGAGGTGGAGACCCTACCCGGCGTCGTGCTCGGCCATCGGCATATCCCGGTCAATTCGATCGGCTGCTACGTCCCGGGCGGCCGCTATCCGATGGTCGCCAGCGCGCACATGTCGATCGTCACCGCCAAGGTCGCGGGGGTGAAGCGCATCATTGCCTGCGCACCGCCTTTCAAGGGCGGACCACATCCGGCGATCGTCGCAGCAATGCATTTCGGCGGCGCCGACGACATTTATGTATTGGGCGGCGTGCAGGCAGTTGCCGCCATGGCGCTCGGCACGGAATCCATCAAGCCCGTCGACATGATCGTCGGGCCAGGCAATGCCTACGTCGCGGAAGCGAAACGCCAACTATACGGCCGCGTCGGCATTGACCTCCTCGCCGGGCCGACCGAGACGCTGATCATTGCGGACGACACCGTCGACGGTGAGATATGCGCCACCGACCTGCTCGGTCAGGCCGAGCACGGGCCTACCTCGCCCGCCGTCCTCATCACCAACTCGGAAAAGCTCGCGCGCGACACCATGAGAGAAGTGGAACGGCTGCTGAAGATTCTGCCCAGCGCCGACCTCGCCGGCCAGGCCTGGAAGGACTACGGTGAGGTGATTGTCTGCGACAATGAGGCCGAGATGATCGCCGAGGCCGACCGCGTGGCGTCCGAGCACGTCCAGGTGATGACGCGCGATCCCGACGTTTTTCTCAACGGCATGAAAAACTACGGCTCGCTGTTCCTCGGGCCGCGTACCAATGTTGCCTATGGCGACAAGGTGATCGGCACCAACCACACGCTACCGACCAAGAAAAATGCACGTTTCACCGGCGGGCTATGGGTCGGCAAATTCATCAAGACCTGCACCTACCAGAAGGTGCTGACCGACGAGGCCAGCGCCAAGATCGGCGAAGTGTGCTCGCGGCTCTGCGTGCTGGAGGGCTTCCTTGCCCATGCCGAGCAGGCCAATGTCCGCGTGCGCCGCTACGGCGGCCGCAACGTGCCCTACGCGCAGGCGGCGGAATGACGGTCGAGCTGACGAAGACTCCTTCCTTCCGCCTCGACGGCAAGCGTGCGCTGGTGACGGGTGCCGGCCGCGGTATCGGGTTGTCCGCGGCGTCGGCGCTGGCCGATGCCGGCGCCGATGTGACGCTTGCCGCACGCACCTCAAAGGAGATCGAGGAAGCGGCTGAGGCCATCCGTGCACGCGGACAGAAGGCCGAGCCGCTCACGCTCGATGTTCGCGACGTGGAAACCGCGAAAGCAACAATCGCCGCGCAGGCGCCGTTTGACATCCTCATCAACAACGCCGGCACCAACAAGCCGGCGCCGTTCGTCGACGTGAAGGTCGAGGATTTCGACTTCGTGTTTTCGCTCAACGTGCGCGCGGCCTATTTCGTGGCGCAGGCGGTCGCGCGCAAGCTGATCGAGGCAAAGAGGCCCGGCTCGATCATCAATATGTCGTCGCAGATGGGCCATGTCGGCGGACCGACCCGCACAGTCTACTGCGGCACCAAGCATGCGATGGAAGGCTTCACCAAGGCGATGGCAATCGACCTCGCCCCGCACAAAATCCGCGTCAATACGCTGGCGCCGACCTTCATCGAAACGCCGATGACACGGCCCTTCTTTGAAAACAAGGCGTTCCGCGAAGACACACTCCGCCGCATCAAGCTCGGCCGCCTGGGCCAACTCGAAGACCTCACCGGCGCGATCGTGTTTCTGGCGAGCGACGCCGCCGCGCTCATGACGGGGACGTCGCTCGTGGTCGATGGCGGCTGGACCGCGGAGTAGTTACTTCAGCCGCGGCAGGTCGGCGAAATATTCCGGGTGTTCCTTCTCGACCTGCTGCATGAAGTCCGGCCGGAACAGGCTCGGCACGTTGAGCCGGGGCGCGCCCTTGAGCGTGTTGGTGAGCACCTCGTCCTCGGCATTCTCGAAGGCGCGCAGCACGTTCGGCGACATGCGCGGATCGAAGCTGATGTTTTTGACCGCCTTCTTCCCGATGGTGACGTCGGTGCCCGGTACCCATTTGGCGAAGATCTCCACGGCCTCGTCGCGATTGTTGCGCGTGAAGTGCGAGGACTGCGCCAGCCCAGCGGCAATGCTCTTGATCACCGCCGGCTTCGACTCGACGGTCGGCCCGTGCGCGACTGCGACCATCACATAAGACATGTGCTGCCCGCCGCGGATGACGAGATAGGACTCGGGCACCTGGGTCAGCGCCTGCGTCACGTAAGGCTCCCAGGTCACGATGGCATCGACCTTGCCTTCTTTCAGCGCCGGCGCCAGGCCAAATTGCGACCAGATGTTCTCGATGGTGATGTCATCGTACTTCACGCCGGCGCGGCGAAGCACCATTTTGAAATATTCGTCGGACGTCTGGCCGCGCGCGAGGCCGACAGTTTTACCCTTGAGATCGCCGATCTTGCCAACATCGATGCCCCGGCCCTTCTTGGTGACGATGGCGAGCGGCGTATCGCAATGATCGTCGGTGGCGTCGTTCATGATCAGGCCGATGACCTGGAACGGGTTGCCGGCGTGCACGGCCTTCAGATAGGTGGTCGTGCTCATGTCGCCGACCTGCGCTTCGCCGTTGTGCAGGGCGTTGACCATGTCGGTGCCGGTATCGACGACGCGAAAACTCGCGTCGACGCCTTGCGTTTTGAAGAACTCTTTCTCGGCACCTACGAACATCGGCAGATGACCGAAATTGTTGGCAATCACGACGTTAAGTTTCGGCAAGTCCGCCATTGCAATTCTCCTTTCCGCCGACGATCGCTCCAGTACGGTGGAGCAACATAATTGCCGACCGGCGGTC
>DASSSM010000180.1:0-2278 GCA_035708425.1 Pseudolabrys sp. | reverse complement strand
GGTGGGCGAAAGCAGCAGCAGCGCATCCATGGCTGCAGGATCAAAAGCTTCGGCCAGCCGCGCAAGGTTTGGCCTAACGCCATCGATCCAGATGGTGTCGGAATTGATGTGAAAGAACGGTCCGCCACCAAGCTCAGGCAGCGCCTTTCTGACTCCGCCGCCGGTCCCGAGCAGCAGTCCGCGCTCGTCGGAGATCACAATCCGTGGCCGCGCTCGCTGAGCGAGGTGATCGATGATCTGTTTGGCGAAGTGATGCACATTGACGACGGCCTTTTCGACGCCGGCGTCGGCGAGACGATCGAGCACATGGTCAATGAGCGGTTTGCCCGCGATCCGCACGAGCGGCTTCGGCATCGTGTCGGTCAGCGGGCGCATGCGCGTGCCAAGCCCGGCAGCCAGCACCATGGCGCAACGCGGCGTGTCTTTTGGCGGGGCGCTCATATGTCAGACCTTCAATGCCGGCACGTTGGCGCGGTACCAGGCGGCGAGAGGCGCCAGATCAGGGTGAGCCAGCGATCGTTTCAGATAGTTCCAGACGCGCGGCATGTGTCGCAGATATTGCGGCTTGTGGTCACGCCGTTCGAGTCTCGCAAATATGCCGAGGATTTTTGAGGCGCGCTGCGCGGCGAGCGTTGCGTAGCTGCGCGCGAAGTCGGACGCCTCAAAGGCCCCTTTGCGCATACGAGCACGCACGTAGCGCGACAGCAAGGCGATCTCCATCATTTCTGGCACATCGACGCGCGCGTCCTGCAGCAGCGATGCAAGATCGTACGCGGCCGGTCCCATCACTGCATCCTGAAAGTCGAGTAACCCGACGCGCGCAACGCCCTCGCGCTCCGGTAACCACAGCAGATTGGGCGAATGGAAGTCGCGCAGCACCCAGGTCTGCACGCCGCTCGTCAATGGCAGGAGCAGCTCCTGCCAGTGCGATCGAAAAGCGTTGCGTTTGATGTCGTTGATTTTGACGCCGAGCTTGGGGAGGTACCAGTCAAGCAGCAACTCGGCTTCGATCAGGAAAGCTTCCATGTCGTAGTTAGGCAATTGGTAATCGACACCAGGCTCGACCGGTACCACGGCCGGCGGCGTATCGCCGTGCAAATCGGCCAACAGGTCGGTCGCCGCCTCGTAGCGAGCTTCGATCGGTGCCGGCGGATCACCTTCGACAAAAATCTCCTCGCCGAGGTCCTCGATTACCAGCAGCCCGGCTTCGCGGTCGGCAGCAAAGATGGCCGGCGCGGAAAAGCCGCGGCCGCGCAGGGCATGGGCCATCGCGATGAACGGCGTGACGTTTTCCGCAAGATGCGCGATGGCGCTGTAAGGCTTGCCATTGCGCACCGCCGGTCCGTCCGGGCGTTTGGGGGAGTTCATGAAAATGTAGGTGGCGCCATCGCGGGTCAGCCGCTCATAGCTGCGCGTGGAGGCATCGCCTTGAATACGCCGGCGCGTCGCGCGGCTGTAGCCGGTTCGATCGAGGAATCGACGCATTGCAGCGATTCGTTCGACACGGGCAGCGAAGCGGCCGAAGCCGGTGATTCGGGCATTGCGCGCGTTGGCGCCTTGCTGCGGCACCAGGGTAAATGCGACGTCGAGCCGGTCGGCCGGCAGGAGTGCACCGGCGCGGTCGGGCCATTCGATCACCAGCACCGTGCCTTCTGCCGCATCCTCGAGACCGATTTCCGCAAGTTCGGCCGGGCCGGACAGCCGGTAGAGGTCGGCGTGGACAAGCGTGAAACGCGGCAGCACATAGGTTTGCGTGAGCGTAAAGGTCGGGCTTGGCACCTCGATGCTTTCATCGCCGGCAAAGAAACGGATGAGAGCTCGGGCAAAAGTCGTCTTGCCGGCGCCGAGATCGCCGGACAGCGTAATTACGTCGCCGGGCTCGATCACTGCGGCGATATCCGCCATCAGCCGGTAAGTGCCTCCTTCGTCGGCCAAGGCCGCGTTGAAGTTGTAGTCGCCAGGTGCGGTGGGAAACATCGGATCATCCGATAGCGGATGTCGCTTTCTCACGCCAGAATCACGTTCAATGCAATGAGCGGCTTACTGTTTCGCAAGGCCGGCGCGTTTGCGGTCAGGCCGCGGTTCGCTTTGCAGCGTGCTGTACCGGAAATACGCAAGCGACTGTCGTCCCCTGGCCGGGCGCAGATTCGATCGAGACTGTACCGCCATGCAGTTCGACGAACGAGCGAACCAGAGAAAGCCCAAGTCCTGGCCCGCGATGCTGGGAGCCTCGGGAGTCCGTTTCGAACCAGTCGAACACGCGATCCTTGGCTTCAGG
>DASSSM010000179.1:0-11172 GCA_035708425.1 Pseudolabrys sp. | reverse complement strand
GTGACTCCGCCATCAAGATTGATGCTCTGGCCGGTGACGAAGGCGGATGCTTCCGACGCGAGGAACAGCGCCGCTCCGACCAGATCTTCGGGCACTTCCGCGCGCGGCACGCACTGCATGGCGATGATGCGCTCCTTCTGGGCCGGCGTGACCGTCTTGCGCTCGATCTCGGTAAAGGTCGCGCCGGGCAGGATAGCATTCACCGTGATGTTGTCGGGGCCGAGTTCGCGCGCCATCGACAGGCTCATGCCCGCGAGGGCTGCTTTGGTCGCGATGTAGTGCAGGTAATTAGGCCGCCCGAGGCGTACGGCGCCGGAGGCTACATTGATGATGCGGCCCCACTTGGCGCGCCGCATCGCGGGTAGCACGGCGCGCGCGCAAAGAAACGGCCCGGTGAGATTGACACGCAACACGCGTTCCCATTCCTCCAGCGGAATCTGATCGAAAGGGCGCATCTCCAGTGTCGAGAAGATTCCGGCATTGTTGATCAGCACGTCGATGCGGCCGTACTCATCCTCCACGACTTCGACCATTTCCGCGATCGAGCTTTCGTCGGCGACGTCCGTTGTGACGGCGAGAGCCTGGCCTCCGGCCTTCATGATTTCCTCTGAAACGGCGGCCGCCTTCTTTTCGTTCAGCTCCGCGATGACGGCCCGTGCACCGGCCGTTGCGAACGATTTTGCGAATACGCGCCCAATGCCCTGGCCTGCGCCGGTGACAATGACGACGCGGTTCTTCAGGCCCGGAAACACGACATTCTGCAATTCGGCGCTCATGCCGCGCCCCGCTCCCGCTGCGGCAATTGCTCCAGCGCGGCACGTGCATCCCACGGTGTCCACCAGGGCTTGAGCCCAAGATCGTTCGCAATGATGCCTGCCGAGATGTAGCCAGCGCCACCGGAAATCGCGCCACCCGGGTGACCAGCCGAACCCGCGCTGTACAGATTCGGGATCGGCGAACGGTAGCCGAAGTGGTTGTACATCACTTGCTCGGCGTTGAATGCGCCCATGAAGATGTCGCCGCCGCGCATGTTGATCATCTCCTGCACATATTCGCGGCCAGTGTAGACGTAGCGTCCGAGAATGTTCTTGCTTGTCATGTTCGGGCAGTAACGCGCGAAACATTCGACGATTCTGTCGGAGAACTCCTCCTTGAAGGCCTCGTAACTTTGTCCGCCGAGATCGGGATTGAGTGGCATGACGTGCCAACAATAGGTCGTGTGCTTGCCCGGCGGAGCCTGTGTCGGGTCGAGCAGGCTGAGCGGCCCTGATCCGAACTGCACCAGCTTCGGCACGCGGCCCGCTTGCACGTCCTGATGGGCCGAGAACAGGTCCTCCATGGTCTCGGCGCCGATGCTCCACTTCAGCGAGCGGTTGATGTTCGGGTCGAATTTCTCGGCGGCGAAACGTGGACTTTCGTTGAGCGCGAGATGCAGCCCGAACAGGCTCCACGCCGTGTACTGGAAGTCGTCGAGTTTCTTGAGGAATGCAGTGGGCAACTGTTCGCGACCAATCAGGTTTTCAAAAGTCTGGTGCACGTCCAACGTCGACGCGATGAACTGTCTAGCGCGTACCGTTCTCCCGCCGGCCAGTTCGATACCGGTCGCCCGGCCGTTCTCGACGACGATGCGATCGATGTTCACCTGCGGCGCAAACGTACCTCCGGCGGTGATGAAAGCTTCCATCAAGCCGCGCGCCAGATTGAATGAACCCCCCTGGCAAAGCTGGTAGCCGCTTTCCAGATCGAAGGCGCGGATCACCGAGCCCATCGGCGAGGTCATTGACAGCGTGTCCACGAGCCAGGTGCCGAACAACGACACCTTGAAGAGAAACAGCAGCCGCACATGCTCGTTCTCGAACAACTCGCGGACGACATCGAGTGGTTGCCGGTTGGACACCTCCAGAAATTCGCGGCCCAAAGCCGTGCGCGACAGCAGCGCTTCACGCTCCTGCTTCGGCAGAGGTTCGGCATAGCGCTCCGGCAGGAAGATTTGCGCCGTGATCTTTTCCGCCTTGCGGTTCCAGTCGCGGAAGGTTTGCGCGTCTTTCTTTGAGAAGCGCGCGACGTTCACGATTGACTCTTCGAGATCGCGTCCAAGCACGAGCGCACTACCATCGTGGTGCGCCTGGCCAAACTCGTAGCGCGGCGTGATGTAGGTGACGCGTTCGCCCAGGTTCAAATCCTTGAACCAAGGCGTCTCGCTGATGTGGAAATGATTGATGGAATGCAGGTTGTGATAGAAACCGGGCAGCGTTACTTCGCGCGTGCACAACCCGCCGCCGTAGGTCAGGCGGCGGTCCACCAAGAGAATCTTGAGACCTGCACGGGCGAGATAGGCGCCCAGGATCAAGCCATGGTGTCCCGCACCGATGATGATGCCGTCATAGGTCTTATCAAGTGCCTTGGACAAAGGTCGAAATCCTCGAACTATAATTCCTACGGCTGGCGGAGGGCTCGCGGGCTAGACTGCAAGGCCGCCGGCTTCCAGGTCAACGGGCACAAATCGCATGGTGTGGGACGCCATCGTGACGTCTAACCGCACTTTCTTCGGGTGGACCAATACCCACCGATTTCGGTACATTAGGCCATCCAAAACACGGGCCGAAATGGCCTCGGGGAGGAACACATGCGTAAAACGCTTTTGGCCGCGAGCGCTGCTTTGATGCTCGCAGCGGGCCCAGCTGCGGCCCAACAGAAAACAATCAAGATCGGCTTCATCAGCACGTTCAGCGGTCCGGTCGCCGTGATCGGCAACAACATGCGCGATTCATTTGAACTCGCGCTCGACCACCTGGGCCGCAAGATGGGTGGATTGCCGGTTGAGGTGATTTACGAGGACGACGCTTTCAAGCCGGAGGTCGGCAAGCAGAAGACCGACAAACTGATTGAATCCGACAAGGTCGACTTCCTGACTGGCTACATTTGGTCGAACGTGTTGTTGGCCTCGGTCAAGTCGGCTTTGGATTCCAAGACATTCCTCATCAGTGCCAATGCCGGGCCTCATCAGCTCGCTGGCGATGGCTGTTCGCCGTTCTTTTTCTCGACCTCGTGGCAAAACGACCAGACGCCGCAGGCGATGGGTCACTACATGAATCAGAAAGGCGTCAAGACGGTTTTCCTGATCGGGCCCAACTACGCGGCTGGCAAGGACATGCTGGCGGGCGTCGCCGCCACTTTCAAAGGCAAAATTGTAGGCGAAGAGCTCACCACTTGGCCCGCGCAGCTCGATTTCTCGGCTGAGCTTGCCAAAGCGAAGGCCGCGAATCCGGATGCGATCTTTGTGTTTTATCCAGGTAGGGCAGGTGTGCAGTTTCTAACTCAGTACGCGCAGGCGGGGCTGAAGGACAAGATCCCGCTGTACACCGCCTTTACCATCGATGAATTGTCGCTGCCCTTGCAGAAGGAGCTTGCACTCGGGGTGCCCGGTGCTCAGCAATGGGTGAATGATCTGCCGAACGAGGCCAACAAGAAATTCGTCGCTGACTTTGAAAAAAAGTATCCTGGCAAGAAGCCGTCGTTCTACGGTGCGCAATCCTATGACGCTGCTATGCTGATCGCCTCTGCGGTCGCCGCTACCAAGGGCAACCTTTCCGACAAATCGGCGGTTCAGAAAGCACTGGAGAAGGCGGACTTTAAGTCGGTGCGCGGCGACTTCAAATTCAACAACAACCATTTCCCGATCCAGGCTTTTTATCTCCAGGACGTGGTGAAAGACGCCAAGGGTGACTTCGTGCTCAAGACCGTCGCCACCATCGTCAAAGACAATCAAGACGCTTATCACGGCAAGTGCCCGATGAAATAATTTCGGGCTGGGCGTAACGGCGGCGGCGGCGCAGGCGCGCTGCCGCCGTTTGCTTGCAGGCATTTTGGGGGGTCGCTCGGCACATCATGACACTGTTCATCGAGCAATGCCTGAACGGTCTGCAGTTTGGCCTTCTGCTGTTCCTGTTGGCGGCGGGATTGACTCTGGTCTTCGGCATTATGGACCTGGTCAATCTGGCCCACGGCTCGCTCTACATGATCGGCGCTTACTTTGCGGCGACGTTCGCGGCTTGGACTGGCAGCTTCGTGCTTGGTGCGGTTCTTGCGCTTGCCGCTACGCTTCTGGTCGGTATGGCGGTGGAGGTGATCGCTATGCGCAGGCTTTATGGCCGCGACCATCTCGATCACGTGCTGGGCACCTTCGGCCTAATACTGTTTTTTGATGAATCGGTGCGGTTGATCTGGGGTCCGGAAGGCCTATCGCTGCCGCTGCCATCGTGGCTCAACAGCCCGATCGAAATTCTGCCTGGCGTGCAATATTCGGCCTACAAGTTTTCCATCATCGTAGTGAGCCTGGTGGTCGCCATCTTCCTTTACGTGCTGGTGATGCGCACGCGTGTCGGCATGCTGATCCGCGCCGGTGCCAGTAACCGTGAAATGGTGGGCGCACTCGGCGTCGACATTAAGCTGCTCTATACGCTGGTGTTTGGTCTGGGTGCTGCGCTCGCGGGCCTTGCCGGGCTGATGCAGGCTCCGATTCTCACCGTGCAGATCGGAATGGGCGAGAGTATCCTCATCCTTGCCTTCGTTATCACGGTCATCGGCGGCATCGGCTCGATCCGCGGCGCATTGGTGGCAGCGATCCTCGTGGGCTTCATCGATACGCTTGGCCGCGCGTTCTTTCCTGATCTTTTGCGCCTGGCGTTCACGAAGGAAGTAGCCGCAACGGCCGCGCCCGCCCTGTCTTCCATGTTGATCTATCTGCTGATGGCGATCGTCCTGATCGTCAAGCCCGAGGGCCTGTTTTCGGCGGGCGGCAAATGATCCACTCGCTCAATCTACGCACAGCCGTTGCCATTGTGCTGTTGCTCCTGCTGGCGCTATTGCCGCTCTATGTCGAAGTGACCGGTAGCCGGTTCCTGCTCACGCTATTCACCCGCATCGTCATTCTCGCAATTGCGGCGGTGAGTCTGAATCTGATCCTCGGTTATGGGGGCATGATGAGCTTCGGCCATGCTGCCTATCTCGGCATCGGCGGCTATGCCGTCGGTATGCTGGCGCACGAGGGCGTTTTTACCGGATTCATACAGTGGCCTGTGGCGCTCGCAGCCTCCGCGCTTTTCGCGCTGGTGATCGGCGCGCTCAGCCTGCGCACGCGCGGCGTGTATTTCATCATGATCACCTTGGCTTTCGCGCAGATGGCCTATTACATCGTCGCGGGCCTCGCGCGCTACGGCGGCGATGACGGTCTCACCATCCAGAAACGCAGCCAGTTCTTCGCGCCGCTCAATCTGAGCAACAAGGTGCAGTTCTACTACATTTGTCTAGGGCTGCTCTTCCTGTCGCTTTATCTGGTCTGGCGGCTAGTCAATTCGCGCTTCGGGCTGGTGATCCAGGGCGCGCGCTCGAACGACACGCGCATGCGTGCGATCGGCTTCCCCACCTATCGTTACAAGCTGACGTGCTTTGTCATTGCCGGCACGCTGTGCGGGCTCGCCGGTGCGTTGCTCGCCAATCACACCGATTTCGTAAGCCCCGCAATGATGTTTTGGACGCGTTCGGGCGACCTCATCATCATGGTCGTTCTTGGCGGCATGGGATCGGTGATCGGCCCGGTATTCGGCGCAGTGGCACTCCTGGTCCTTGAGGAAACCCTGTCGGGTATCACCGAATATTGGCAGATCATCCTCGGTCCACTGCTGTTGCTGGTCGTGCTGTTTGCGCGAGGTGGCATCGACGGATTACTCGGCAAGGTGCCTCATGGCTGACTTGCTTCAGGTGAACAGTCTGGACAAGCGCTTCGGCGGCATTGTTGCCACCGATGACATCAACCTCACGATTCCCAAAGGGGAATTGCACGCGGTGATCGGCCCCAACGGGGCCGGCAAGACCACGCTGATCGCGCAACTCAGCGGGCAACTCACGCCCGATTCCGGCCGCATACGATTTGACGGCAGCGATATCACAAAGCTGCCGATGCCGGCGCGCAGCGCGCTCGGACTTGCGCGTTCGTTCCAGATCACGTCGCTTTTTCTCGATCTGTCGGTTCTAGACAACGTGGCGTTGGCCGTTCAGGCGCATGCCGGGCACTCGTTTCATTTCTGGCGCGATGCTCGCGGCGAGACCGAACTGCGCGATCCTGCCCGTGCATCGCTGGCGAGAGTTGGGCTCACAGCGCGCGAAAATCTACCGGCGTCGGCGCTCAGCCATGGCGAGCATCGCCAGCTTGAGCTCGCGATGGCCTTGGCTTCCAAGCCGCGCATGCTTTTGCTCGACGAGCCAATGGCGGGGCTGGGGCCGGAAGAATCGGCACGCATGGTGACTATGCTGCGCGAGCTCAAGAAGGAGCTGACGATCCTTCTGGTCGAGCACGACATGGAGGCGGTTTTCGCGCTCGCCGATCGCATCACTGTTCTCGTCTATGGCCGTGTGATCGCGTCAGGCAAGCCGGAAGAAATCCGCAACAACGCGCAGGTACGCGACGCCTATCTCGGCGAGCAGGAGGCGGTCCATGGCTGAACCGGTGCTTGCGCTCGAGGGAATCGAAACCTGCTATGGGCTGAGCCAGGTGCTGTTCGGGATGTCGCTTGTGATCCCGTCGGGCGAGATGGTGACGCTGATGGGCCGTAACGGTATGGGCAAGACCACGACCGTGCGTTCGATCATGGGTCTTACTCCGGCACGGGCCGGTGCCATCCGCTTCATGGGCGACGATATTCGGGGGCTGCCTTCGTACAAGGTGGCGCAATGCGGAATTGGCCTGGTGCCGGAAGGTCGGCAGATCTTCCCGAACCTTTCCGTGCGCGAGAACCTGCTCGCGACGGCGGTTCAGCGCGACGGCGTGGATTGGACGCTCGACAAGGTCTACGCATTGTTCCCGCGGCTTGCTGAACGCGAAGCCAGCATGGGCAATCAATTGTCCGGCGGCGAGCAGCAGATGCTCGCGATTGCGCGCGCGCTCATGACCAATCCGCGGCTGCTGATCCTTGACGAGGCGACCGAGGGCCTTGCGCCACTCATCCGCGCTGAGATTTGGCGCTGTCTTGCGAGTCTGAAAGAGTCGGGCCTGTCGATCCTGGTCATCGATAAGAACGTCGGCGCACTGTTGCGCGTGGCGGACCGCCATTTTCTGATCGAGCGTGGTCGGGTGGTGTGGAAGGGCACTTCGCCGGAGCTTGCTGCGGCGCCCGACGTGCAGCGCCGCTACTTGGGCGTTTGATCTATTCGGCCGGCAGCGGCGGACCGCGACGTCGAATGAACGTGAAGGTCGCTCCGCCGAGCCTGCGGTGCAATTTGTCGAGCAGCAGATAGATCACTGGCGTTGTGTAGAGCGTGAGCACCTGCGACACCAGCAGCCCGCCAATGATGGTAATGCCGAGCGGGCGCCGCAACTCGGACCCAGGGCCGATGGCGATCACCAACGGCAACGCACCGAGCATGGCGGCCATCGTGGTCATCAGGATCGGGCGGAAACGTGCGAGGCACGCGTCGTGAATTGCCCGTTCGGGCGAGAGACCGAGCCGCCGTTCGCCGTCGAGCGCAAAGTCCACCATCATGATGCCGTTCTTCTTTACGATGCCGATGAGAAGAATGATGCCGATGAAGGCGATGATCGAGAGTTCCGCGCCAAACAGTTGCAGGGCAAGCAGCGCACCGAGACCGGCCGACGGCAGCGTGGAAATGATCGTCAGCGGGTGTGCAAGACTTTCATAGAGAATGCCCAGAACGATGTAGACAGCGATAAGTGCTGCGATCAGCAAAAGCGGTTGTGCGCCGGCGGATTGTTTGAAGGATTTGATATCGCCGGCGAAATCTGCATGGATGATGTCAGGCAAATGCAGGTCGATGACGGCTTTTTCGATTGCCGCGGTGGTTTCCTCGATCGAGGCGTCGGGTGTCAGGTTGTACGAGATCGTTATCGAGGGGAATTGACCCTGATGGTTGACCGCGAGCGGAACATTGCTGCGCTCCATGCGCGTTACGGCTGACAACGGAACCTGCGCGACGCCGTTGCCCGGAACGTAGACGCGGGTGAGATCGCTCGGATCGCGCTTGTACTGACGGTCCACTTCCAGAATGACGCGGTACTGGTTGCGCGTGCCGTAAATCGTCGAGATCTGTCGCTGAGAAAAGGAATTGTTGAGCGCGTTGTCGATATCCTGGACACGCACACCAAGCCGCGCCGCGGCTTGGCGGTCAATATTGATATTGACCTGCAACCCGCCTTGATCACGGTCAGTGGTGACATCGACGACGCCCGGCACCTGCTTCACGCGTTCGAGTACGGTCGATACCCACTTCTGCAATTCTTCGATGTCGGAACTCCACAGCGTAAACTGATATTGAGAGTCGGTTTGCCGACCGCCGACCCGGACGTCCTGCGCCGGGAACATGAACACACGGATACCTGGAATTTCAGCGAGCTTGGGCCGTATGCGCGCGATAACGCGCTGGGTGCTCAGCCCGCCGCGTTCTTTGAGCGGCTTCAGGCTGATGAACAGGCGGCCAAAATTGACCGCGGCATTGAACGGTGACGCCCCGACCGACGAGCCGAGGCCGGCAACAGCAGGGTCGGCGAGCACCACATCCATCGCCTTGAGCTGCAGGGCCTTCATGGCGTCGAACGAAATATCTGGCGACGCGACCGTGCCGCCGAAGACCAGGCCGGTGTCGTCCTGCGGGAAGTAGCCTTTCGGCGTCTTGATGTAGAGGCCGACGGTGAGCACGATCGTTGCGACGAATATGATCAGCATGAACGACCGGTGACCGAGCGCGAGCGTGAGCGTGCGGTCGTAAAACCGGACCAGCCGTGCAAGCAGGCCCTCGACCTGGCGGTCAAGCCAGGTGCCGTCACGACTCGGCGGCTGCCGCACGAAGTAGGCGCAGATCATCGGCGTCACCGACAGCGACACCACGGTAGAAATCGCGATCGCAAACGCAAGCGTCACGGAAAATTCGCGGAACAGACGGCCAACGACGCCACCCATGAAGAGCAGCGGGATGAATGCTGCGATCAGCGATACCGAAATCGATACCACCGTGAAGCCGATCTGCTTCGCTCCCTGCAACGTCGCACGCAACGGCGAAGCGCCTTTTTCGAGATGCCGGAAAGCGTTCTCGATCATGACGATGGCGTCGTCGACCACAAAGCCAA
Source organism: Pseudolabrys sp. (assembly GCA_035708425.1). GTDB lineage: Bacteria > Pseudomonadota > Alphaproteobacteria > Rhizobiales > Xanthobacteraceae > Pseudolabrys. The sequence continues at coordinate 2,036 of DASSSM010000179.1, read as the reverse complement.
CGCTCACTGCGAGCGCCATCAGCGACAGGTTGTCGATGGAAAAGCCCGCGGCCCACATGGCGGCGCAGGTGCCGGAGAGGGCGAGCGGAACGGTCACGCCGGCTGCCGCGGTCGGTGCCGCGCGCCGCAGAAACAAAAACACGACAAGCATTACGAGGACGACGGTCGCCGCAAGTGTAAGTTGCATATCGTGCACGCTGGCCCGGATGGTCTGCGTGCGGTCGCTCAATACAGAAATGTCGAGACCTTCGGGCACCCATTGCCGAAGCTCGGGCAGCAATTCGTAGATCCGATCGACAGTGTCGATGACGTTGGCGTTTCCCTGTTTGGTAATGATGAGCAGAACCGAAGGGTCTCTGTTGAACCATCCCGCCGAACGCGTGTTACGCACGCTCGGGCGGATGGTGGCAACGCTCGACAGGCGAATGACCGTACCGTTGACCGTCTTGACGACGACCGGATCGTACTCATCGGCATCGCGCAGCTGGTCGTTGATGCCGATCGTGACGGCCCGCTTGCTACCGTCGAAGGATCCAAGAGGGCCAGCTGCATTTGAATTGGAGATGGCAGTGCGGACGTCTTCCAGCGAAAGACCCATTGCCGACAGTCGCGCCGGGTCGACGCTTACTCGGATGGCCGGTTGCTCTGACCCTGCGACGGTCACGTCGGCCACGCCATCGACCTGCGACAGGCGCTGCGCGATCACGCTATCGGCGGCGTCGTAAATAGCGCTCGGCTGCAGGGTCTTCGATGTGAGCGCAAGAATCAGGATCGGGGCCGCGGATGGGTTGGCCTTGCGGAACGTCGGCAACGTCGGCAGGTCGCCAGGCAGGTCGGCGAGTGCGGCGTTAAGTGCAGCCTGCACGTCGCGTGCGGCGCCATCGATGCTGCGGTTGAGGTCGAACTGGATGGTGATGCGGGAAAGGCCGAGCGAGGAGACCGATGTCATCTCGGTGACGCCGGAGATTTCGCCGAGCCGCCGTTCGAGTGGCGCCGCCACCGTCGCCGCCATCACGTTAGGCTCGGCCCCCGGACGGCTGGCGCTGACATAAATGGTCGGGAATTCCACCGTTGGAAGGCTGGCGACCGGTAGAAACAGGTAGGCGACCGCGCCGACGAGGAACAGGCCGACGGCGAGGAGCGTGGTGCCGATCGGACGCCGGACGAACGGGTATGAGAAGTTCACGGACGGCCCCGTGCCGGACGCGTCGCGCGCGGTGTAGCGGGAGGTGCGGCCGGCGTCAGGCGCGCGCGCAGGCGCTCCATATAGAGGTAAATCACTGGCGTGGTGTAGAGCGTCAGCAATTGCGACAGCAGCAAACCGCCGACGATGGTGATGCCGAGCGGATTGCGCAGTTCCGATCCGGTTCCTCCCTCCAGCGCGAGTGGCAGCGCGCCGAACAGTGCCGCAAGCGTAGTCATCATGATTGGACGGAAGCGCAGCATCGCAGCTTGTACGATCGACTGCTCCGGCGACAGGCCCTGGCTCCGTTCGGCCTCGATGGCGAAGTCGATCATCAGAATTGCGTTCTTCTTCACGATGCCCATCAGCAGCACGATGCCGATCAGCGCGATCACCGAGAGGTCATAGCCGAACAGCATCAACGCGAGCAGTGCACCGACGCCGGCGGAGGGCAAGGTGGAAAGAATCGTGAGCGGGTGGATAAAGCTTTCGTAGAGGACGCCCAACACGATGTAGATCGCGATGACGGCCGCCAGAATCAGCCAAGTTTCGCCTGCAAGCGACTTGTCGAATTCGGCAGTATCGCCAGAATAGCTACCGGTTACGGAGGAGGGCATCCCGATCTCGCGTTGCACTGTGCGGATCGCGGCAACGGCGTCGGAAAGCGCGTAACCGTCATTGAGATCGAAGCTGATCGTGACGGAAGGAAACTGCTCCTGATGCGCGATGGCAAGCGGAGCTGACGTCGGGACGAAACGGGCAAACGACGACAGCGGCACCTGGTTGCTGCCGGTGACGGCGTTCGGTGTCGCGGTCGTGTTGGTATTGGTGGTGCCGGTCGCGGTGTTGCCGA
>DASSSM010000178.1:0-8980 GCA_035708425.1 Pseudolabrys sp. | reverse complement strand
AAAATCCTATGATGCCCCGCCGCCCTCGGTCGCCAGCCACGCCTCGCCGCACGCCTTGGCAAGCTCACGCACACGCAAGATGTAGCTCTGTCGCTCGGTGACCGAGATGACGCCGCGGGCATCGAGAAGATTGAAGACGTGGCTCGCCTTAATGCACTGGTCATAGGCCGGCAGCGCCATCAGATGGCGCTCCTTCTTGCCGTTGGCCCAGCCGGCGGCGAGATATTTCTTGCAGGCCGCCTCCGCCATCTTGAACTGCTCGAAAAGCATGGCGGTGTCGGCAAATTCGAAATTATGCCGCGAATATTCCTGCTCGGCCTGTAGGAAGACGTCGCCATAGGTGACTTTCTTGTCGTCGTTGCGCCCGTTGAAGTTGAGCGCGAACACATTGTCGACGCCCTGCACGTACATCGCGAGCCGCTCGAGCCCGTACGTGAGCTCGCCGGCGACCGGCGCGCATTCGAATCCTGCCACTTGCTGGAAGTACGTGAATTGCGACACCTCCATCCCGTCGCACCAGCATTCCCAGCCGAGTCCCCAGGCGCCGAGCGTAGGGCTTTCCCAGTCATCCTCGACAAAGCGGATGTCGTGGATCTTCGGGTCGATACCGATCGCTTTGAGCGAGTTGAGATAGAGGTCCTGGATGTCCGGTGGCGACGGCTTCAGGATCACCTGGAACTGATAGTAGTGCTGAAGGCGGCTCGGGTTTTCACCGTAACGGCCGTCCTTCGGACGGCGCGAGGGCTGCACGTAGGCGGCGTTCCACGGCTTCGGGCCGAGCGCGCGCAACGTGGTCGCCGGGTGAAAGGTCCCCGCTCCCACTTCCATATCGTAGGGCTGCAGGATCACGCAGCCCCAGTTTGCCCAATACTGCTGCAGCGCAAGAATGAGCCCCTGGAAAGACCGGGACGGGTCCAGGTTGTCTGGATGCGTGCGCTCGCTGGCACGAAGTTTGGCTTCAGCCATCGGATGGAAACTGATTCTTAAGCACAGGAAGAGATTCGACCCTAGAGGCGGCCCCAAAGGGGGTCAAGTCGACGCGAATTTACGTGCCGTTGAAGGGACGGCTGCTAACCACGCGACCCGAATGGGGGATCGTAGGGGAGACCGCCGTGGTCGAGTTTCAGATTATCGGGTGGGTGCTGATCGTGCTGTTCTTCACGGCCATGGTCGGCGGCCATCGGAGCGTCACCAACCGCCATCTCGATTAGGCCGGCAGCGACTGCCGACCGTCAGAGCCGATACTCGCCGGTGGTCGGATCGCGGCGCAAGGTCGGACGATTCTCCGCATCCGTAATCTTCGCCTTCACGCGTCTGGCCTGCTCGAGCTCTTCATTAATGCGGCGCGCTTCCTTAACGGCCCAATGCACGATCATCGCGCCGCCCAATGCGGCGAGCGACCATTTCACAAAAGGCGACAACAGAAACGACGGCATGGCGAGCTCCAGTCAACTACCGACGGCGCAACCTCGGGCTTGAAGGCGGCAATTTCGGGGCAACTGCCCTGCGACCACGAGACAATAGCGCCTGCAGGACGTCAAGCTGGAGGATAGCCGGCCGACGCGCTAGGCTTTCCCGGTTATTTCAGTAAGCGCCGCAACGGCCACCGCGACGAATGGCCGCCCGGCCCCGGGAGAAACCATGAGCAAACCAGCAAAGCCCGCCTGGGCATTCTCGATTCTGGCCGCGGCACTCTTTCTTGTGTCGCCGTTGCTGTCACAAACATGCGCGGCGGCAGACGCCTGGCCCAGCCGGCCGGTGAGATTCATCATCACGCTCGGTCCGGGAAGCGGCGTCGACATCGGCGCGCGGCTGTTCGCCGACAAGCTTTCTGCGAAATGGGGTCAGCCGGTCGTCGTCGAGAACCGTCCCGGCGGCGACGGCATGGTCGCCATCACCAGTTTCCTCCAGGCACAAGACGACCATGTGTTGCTGGTTTCGCCGGTGAGCTCGTTCACCGCCCACCCCTATTTCCACGACAGGCTTCCCTACGATCCGAAAGATCTCATTCCGATCGCCCGTATCTCGAAGACCGTGGTCGCAGTGAGTGTGGCAACGTCACTCAACGTCAACTCACTCAAAGAGCTCGAAGCGCTTGCGCGCGAGAAGCCAGGCCAGCTGAACTGGACGACCGCGACCGGCTTCACAGATTTCGTGTTCGCCGGTTACCTGCACTCAGTCGGGTTGAAGATGGCGAAGGTGCCATACAAGAATCCGGCAGGCGCCGCGACCGATCTCGCAGCCGGAGTGATTCAGGTTTACATGCCGGCCTACGCGATCGTGCGGCCGCAGGTGGAAGCCGGCAAAGTGAAGGTGCTCGCGGTTACCAATCGCGAGCGCGCGCCTGCCATTCCGGATATTCCGACCGCGGTCGAAGCGGGCTACCCGTCGCTGCAATTCGACGGGCTGGTCGGACTGTTCGGTCCGCCGGGGATTGCGGACGAAGTGCGCACCAAGATCGCGACAGACGTCAAAGAGGCGCCGTCGGATCCCGAAATCGTCAAACGGCTAACCGCAACGGGACAAATCGTGGCGCCGGGCAACGCCACGGAGTTCGCGACCTCGATCGCCGAGCAACGGGACCAAGTCACCACTGTCGCGAAATTGTTCGGAAACAAACCGGTTCAGTAAATTACAGGCCGTAACGGCCCCACATCGCGCGCACTTCCAGCGCCGATATCAGGTCGTCGGCAAGGCCGGGATAACGCACCATCGCGTCCGCAAAATTGACGCCGGGCAGCCGCCGCCCGAGCAGCGAACGTTCGGCGGAGATGAGTGGCGTGTAGACCTTTTCGCCAAAGCGCTCACGCAACACTGAGCGCAGATCGCCCATGCGATCGGCCAATCCAAGCTCAATTGCTTTGTCCGCCGTCCAGAATTCTCCTGAAAACAGCGCCTTGTCCGAGCCGTTGAGCTTGCCGCCGCGGCGTGCCTTCACAAGCGCGATGAAATTCTCATGGATGTCCTTCTGAATCGACTTGATGCGCTTCACATCGTCCGGCTTCTCGGGGAGGAACGGGTCGAGCATGACCTTGCGATCGCCGGCCGTGTAGAGCCTGCGCTCGATGCCAAGCTTATCCATCAATTTCGTGAAGCCGAACGCTCCGCCAACCACGCCGATCGACCCGACGATCGAATACTGGTCGCAGATGATCTCGTCGGCCGCGCAGGCTAGCATGTAGCCGCCGGAAGCGCCGACATCTTCGACGAAAGCCAATACCGGAATGTTCTTTTCATCGGCGAATTGCCGGATGCGACGGTAGATCAGGTGCGATTGCGAAGGCGAGCCGCCCGGCGAGTTTATAACGAGCGCCACGGCCCGCGCACGCGGCGTTTCAAAAGCACGCTCCAGTGTCCGGGCAACCGTCGACAGAAGGATTCCCGGCCGCAATGGCGTAACCACGCCGATGACGCCGCTGAACCGCACGACCGGCACAACGGGGATATCGCTGCGGAAGCGGCGGGGCACCAGCCGGGCGAGAAATTGGATCATGCGTTTACCTGGATTGTACGGGGGAACACTCGACGGAACCTGCCATACCATCAGATAGATACCTGCTACCCATTTAGTCAAAGGCTGTCGCGCGCGGATGCAGGCATGCACGAGCCTACCGTTTGTCGAGGGCCGCGACGCATCAAATACCGGCGATCTTCATCGAAAGTCCGGAGCGTTGCCTATTTTTTAACTTTGGAATGCTTCTTGCACCACGGTTGGCGTGTGTGGTGGACGCACTGAACAGGACGACCCAATGGAGCCTAAGATCGCACTTCTGTTTCTTCTGATTGCCAGCGTTATCGGGCTTTCGCGCCTTAGTGATGATGTTGTGGGTCGCATGCGGCGCCAGCTCGGCGAGGGGCGCTGGCGCGAAATTTTGCCGCGGCGGCGCAGAGTTTAGGCAAACTCAGGCTTCTGCAATCGGCAGCGTTTTTCCGTCACGCATGATCGCCTCCGCAACGGGGGTTGGCCGGCCTGCTTCATCGTTGAGAACGAGTGGCGGATAGCTCTTCCGCGAAATACCGCCTCCTTTTTCGGCACGCACCAGCACACGGATCGGAGCGGCATCCTCCCGGGGATGTACATGCAGCACCGCGATTGCGCCGAACACCGGTTGCAGCGTTTCGATGACATCGTCCAAGGCGTCCGCGCGCCAGATCAGGACCAGCATGCCGTTTGTCTTCAGAAGCCAGGCTGCGCTGTCGACCCAACGCTTGAGCAAGCCGGCCTCGCCCGAGTGCGCCAGGCGGCGGCCGGGATCGGGAGAGACATTGTGTCGGCGCGCGTCATGAAATGGCGGGTTCATCAGCAGGCGGTCGAAACTTTCCGGTGACAGGCCCGCCGATTTCAGGCTCTCAGTGCTCTCTGCATCGGCGCCAAACACTGTGATACGGTCTTCCAGCCTGTTGAGCCGCGCGTTGTGTCTCGCCAACGCACAAAGTGCCGGATCGATCTCGACCAGCGTCACCTTCATCCCCGGAGCGCGCGTGGCAATCGCAAAGGCGGCAGCGCCCACGCCGGCACCCAGCTCGATCGTGTGCTCGGTCGCACGCGCGCACGTGGCGGCAGCGAGCAGAATGGCGTCATGGCCCACGCGATGACCGCGCAGCGGCTGACGCACGCGAAGCCTGCCACCGAGAATGGCATCTTCGCTGGTTTCGCTATCAGTGGTCATCGGGACGCAACTCGTGGCCCAATCCGGCGTCTTCCAAGAGCTTGCGCGCGCGAAGCTCATGCTCGTCGGCGACAAGCACGCGCCGCGGCAGCACGCCGAGCGACCCCTCAAGTACGCTCATGTTCTGGTCAAAGACCATCGGACGGAAGCCGGCGCTTTCCAGCAGCGCGACCACCGCCGACACCAGGACTGCGTCATTCGTACGGATCAATTCACGCATGCAATTTCTGTGTGCCTCAGGGAACGGAATATCCGGCGGCTGCGGGTGTTGTCTGTGTCGCAGTCACGGCGCCTTTTGCCCACTGCACCTCGCATCAAATTTGAGGTAGGAGCCAATCTACCGCACTTGCCGCATGAGCATAGCGTTTCTATGCTCGCTTTTTCTCACTGCCGGGAGATCTATTTTGGCCGTCGTCCTTCCCTTTGAAAGCCCGAACCCGGCTTCGCTCAATCGTCTTGTCGCACTGGTGGCGCCGGACATGGAGCGTGTCAACGCCACGATCCTGGCCCGCACCGGCTCTGAAGTCGCGATGATCCCTGAGGTGGCCAACCATCTTATTGCCTCCGGAGGCAAGCGGTTGCGTCCAATGCTGACCCTCGCCATGGCAAGGCTCGCAGGCTACCCCGGCGACGGCCATGTCAAACTCGCTGCAGCGGTCGAATTCATGCACACGGCGACACTGCTGCACGACGACGTTGTCGATGAAAGCAGTATGCGGCGCGGCAAGGTCGCCGCCCGGATGCTGTGGGGCAATGAAGCGAGCGTGCTCGTTGGTGATTTTCTTCTCGGCCAGGCATTCAAGATGATGGTCGAAGTCGCCGACCTGCACGCGCTCGAAATCCTTTCGTCGGCGGCCGCCGTGATCGCGGAAGGCGAAGTGATGCAGCTCGGCACGGCCAAGAATACGGCCACCAACGAGGATGAGTACCTGTCCGTTATCCGAGCCAAAACTGCCGAGCTTTTCGCAGCCGCCTGCGAAGTCGGGCCAGCGCTGGCCGCAAAGGCAAAGGCCGAATTGGCGGCTTGCCGGTCGTTTGGGATGAACCTCGGCATCGCATTTCAGCTCATCGACGATGCGCTGGATTACGGTGGCAAGTCGGCCAAGCTCGGCAAAAACGTGGGCGACGACTTCCGCGAGGGCAAGATTACGTTGCCGGTCGTCCTGTCGTTTCGCCGCGGCACCGAAAGCGAGCGCAAGTTCTGGAATCGGACCTTGGGTGATGGCGACATCCGTGACGGCGATCTCGACCAGGCCCTTTCATTGATGGCAAAGCATCACGCAATCGAAGATACGGTCGGACGTGCCCGTCACTATGGGGCGATTGCCACCGACGCACTCGCCTTGGTGCCGCCGTCGGATATCAAGTCGGCGCTGGAAGAAGCGGTCGCCTTTTGCATCGGCCGCGCGCACTGACGCGGGCCCGCTATAGCGGCGAATATCCTGTCGCCGGATCACGCATCAGTTGCAGGCGGATGTTGGGGTCCGGATCCTGGCCGATGTATCTGCCATAGTTGTAAACCGGTGGTGCGCACCCATTTGGTTGCGGCGCACGCTGCCCAGGGATTAGAAAATTCCACGAAAACTCTTGCGGACGGTCGACGCATTGCGACCGGATTTTGGATTTTGTCCGGGCCAATGCAGGATCGGCGGCAACGATCACGAGCGCCGCAAACAAAACGACCGCGCAATATAGTCTCATGGTGCACCCCGCATTCCGCCGTTGACTATCGGAAAGCCGGCGGATTGCCAACCGTTTCCTGCAAAACCGGCGAATTCATGTTTTCCCCGGCACGGCTCCGATCGCGGCCGCTTGAACCCACCAATTCTTGCGCTCGCCTGCGAGTCGTTGCGCCGCCGCGGCCGCCCTTTCGCGCGAGCCGAATAGCGCAAAGCATGTCGCACCCGATCCGGACATCCTCGCGAGCACACTCCCTTGCGCGCCGCGAAGGGCCGCCAAGACTTCTCCGACGGCCGGCGCGCATGCGGTTGCCGCGACGGTCAGGTCGTTGTCCTGCTGTTTGAGAAGTTCGATCAATGGGCCGGTTTTCGTCGGCACGTGGGCAAGGCTTGGCCCTGCGTGTGCACCCTTAAATTTTCCGAATACCTCGCGCGTAGCAAGTGCAACGCCTGGGTTCACCAGGACCGCCGGGATGGGCGACAGATCGAGCGGCGGCGACAGCACTTCGCCGATCCCGCGCATGATGCGCGGCCGTGAATCCAGGCACACAGGCACGTCGGCGCCGACAGACTGCGCCGCAGCCATGAGATAGGAATTGTCGAGCGCAATTCCGTTTGCTCTCGCCAACAGCCTGAGCGCTGCCGCAGCGTCTGCCGAGCCGCCGCCGATGCCCGCGGCGACCGGAAGGTTTTTTTCCAGGCGAAACCGCCCGCCTTTCAGACCGGGGATATGCCGGCGCAGTTCGGCGAGCGACTTGAGCACGAGATTGTCAGCAACCGGACCGCTCTTGCCTGCGAACGGCCCGGACATCTCCAGGCCGTCGGCCGAACCTGGCTCAAGCGTCAGCACATCGGCTACGTCCGCAAAGGCGACCAGGCTTTCGAGCTCGTGATAGCCGTCGGCGCGCCGGCCGAGTACGCGCAGAGTAAGGTTGATTTTGGCAAATGCCTTTTCGGACAGCGGCGCGCTCACGCGAAAAGCCTGTCGCTGCGCATCAACTAGCCGCCGTCGCCACTCTTCTTGCCGGCTTTTGCTTGCGAGGACGTTTCTTCAGGCAGGCCGTCCTTCAGTTTTTCCTCGATCTTCGGAAGCTCTTCGGGGTCCGGCTTGAGATCACGTGCGTGTGCCCACTGGAATTTGGCTTCGAGCACGCGGCCGACCCGCCAGTACGCGTCACCCAGGTGGTCGTTGATGGTCGGGTCTTCCGGTTTGAGCTCGATGGCGCGCTCAAGCTGCTTGGTCGCTTCCTCGTAGTTGCCGATCCGATAGTAAGCCCAGCCGAGGGAGTCGACGATGTAGCCGTCGTCCGGACGCTGCTGGACGGCCTTCTTGATCATTTCCATTCCCTCGTCCAGGTTCACGCCCTGGTCGATCCAGGAATAGCCGAGATAGTTCAGCACGTGGGGCTGATCGGGGTACAGCTCGAGCGCCTTCTTGAGATCGGCTTCCGCCTTCGGCCACTGCTTTGACCGCTCGAAACAGATGCCGCGGAAATAGAAGATCACCCAGTTCGCCTTTTCAGGATTGGGAATGCCGGCGACGCCCTTCGAGTACACGTTCCCGCATTCCGCAAATTTCTTGTGCCCGCGCAGGACGTTTCCAAGCGCCATGATGGCTTCCATGTCATCAGGACGCTGTTTGATCAGCCCTTCGAGATGCCTTTGCGCGTCGTCGGCGCGATCCAGGCTATCGAGGTTTGCGGCCAATTGAATTGCCGCGTTCCGATGCAGCGGCGAATTTGCCGGTACGCGCTCGTAGACCTTGATCGCCAGCTCCGGCTTCTTGAGTGATTCATAAAGATCCGCAAGCGACAGCAGCGCCAACGGATGACTGGGCACGAGGAAGAGCGACAGCTGCAGATAAACGAGACCCAGGTCTTCTCCGCCGCGGCGCCCCAGCGAGGCGCCGAGCCCGTACAAAGCCTCGCCGGCTCCAGCCTGCGCGTTCAACACGAGCGGCGGCAGCTTTTCGCCAGCCTTGAGCTTACCCATCGCTTCGAGGACAAGGGGATGACGCGGCAGCGACTTGTCGAACGTCTCGAAAATCGTCAACGCTTCTTTCGGCGAGCGGTTGCGCGAGACCCAGCTGCCGTAGGCCTCGACCACGCGCAGCGCGGTCGCGTCGAGCTTGTAGGCGTGCTCGAGACGTTTGCCGGCTTCCTTCTGGTTGCCCGCGATATCGTAGATCATGCCCGCGTGGAGCTCTTTGAAGATTGCATACCAATCGGGCCCGGCGAGACGATCGATCGCGGCTACTGCGCCCTTAGAGTCGTTGCCGCCATACATGCTCCAGGCCGACAGCAATGTCGCGGTGAGATCGGTGATCGGTCCGCGGACGGATTGGGCAAGATCGCGGCGTGCCGCCGGATATTGCTTGCGTTTGAGTGCGTGCACGCCGAGCACGAGCCGCGCGACACGATCGTTCTTGTCAAGCTGAACGACGCGATCGGCGTATTTGACGGCTTCATCCACCTCACCGTCCACAAGGAACGAAAGGAACGCGCGATCGAGCAGTTCACTGTTGCCCGGGTCACGCTTGAGCGCCGCCCGGTAATAGGCCGCAGCTGCCCCGGCGTCGCGTTGCTGACCGGCATGACGGGCTGCGAGATAGTTGCCCGACGCCGAGATGCT
>DASSSM010000177.1:0-8175 GCA_035708425.1 Pseudolabrys sp. | reverse complement strand
TATGCCAAGGGCGGCAAGATTGGCCTGTTCGGCGGGGCCGGAGTCGGAAAGACGGTGCTGATCATGGAGCTGATCAACAACGTCGCCAAGGCGCACGGCGGCTATTCGGTGTTTGCCGGTGTCGGCGAGCGCACGCGCGAGGGCAACGACCTCTATCACGAAATGATCGAGTCAGGTGTCAACAAGGACCCACACAAGGGCTCGGTTGATGGCTCGAAGTGCGCCCTTGTGTACGGACAGATGAACGAACCGCCGGGGGCGCGCGCCCGTGTCGGACTTTCGGGGCTAACGGTCGCCGAGTATTTCCGCGACCAGGGCCAGGACGTGCTGTTCTTCGTCGACAATATCTTCCGGTTCACCCAAGCCGGCTCGGAAGTGTCGGCGTTGCTCGGCCGCATTCCGTCGGCGGTCGGCTATCAGCCGACGCTCGCAACCGACATGGGTGCGCTGCAGGAGCGCATCACCACCACCACCAAGGGGTCGATCACCTCGGTGCAGGCGATTTACGTGCCGGCCGACGACCTGACCGATCCGGCACCGGCAACCTCGTTCGCGCACCTGGATGCCACGACCGTGTTGTCGCGCGACATCGCAGCCAAGGGCATCTATCCGGCGGTCGACCCGCTCGACTCCACCTCGCGCATGCTGTCGCCGCTGATTGTCGGCGAGGAGCACTATGCCGTCGCGCGTCAAGTGCAGCAAATTCTCCAGCGCTACAAGGCGTTGCAGGACATCATCGCTATCCTGGGCATGGATGAATTGTCGGAAGACGACAAATTGACTGTCGCCCGTGCGCGCAAGATCGAGCGTTTCCTGTCGCAGCCGTTCCATGTCGCCGAAGTGTTTACCGGCTCGCCTGGCAAGCTCGTCGATCTTCAGGACACCATTAAAGGCTTCAAGGGCCTTTGCGACGGCAATTACGATTATCTGCCCGAGGCCGCCTTCTACATGGTCGGCACGATCGAAGAGGCAGTTGAGAAGGGCAAGAAGCTCGCGGCGGAAGCGGCCTGATCGGGAAATAGCCTATGGCCAATTTCCATTTTGAGCTTGTTTCGCCGGAAAAACTGCTGTTTTCCGGCGATGTTCAGCAGGTGGACGTGCCCGGCGTCGAAGGCGATTTTGGCGTGCTCGCCGATCATGCACCGATGGTGACGACGTTGCGGCCCGGCATACTGACCGTGCACAGCGCGGGGGGAGCGCAAAAGATCGTCGTGCTGGGAGGATTCGCTGAAGTCTCGTCCTCAGGGCTTACTGTTTTGGCCGATCTCGCCGAAGCCGCGGAAAGCATTGATCGCTCCGTAATCGCGACGCGCATCGGCGAACTGGAAAGCCGTATCGCGAAGACCGAACCCGGCTCCGAGCTTGACCGGCTGATCACCCGGCTCGATCATTACAAGGCCGTCGACCGGCACCTCACCGGCACAGCCATGCACTAGGTCTGGCGCGCGAAGCGCTGGAACTCTTTCACGACACGCTCATATGTCTGGCGCTTGAACGGGATCACCAGGTCCGGCAGCTCGCGTATTGCAACCCATTTCCATTCGACAAATTCCGGTTTGTGGCCGCCTCCGGGTTCGGCGATGTTGATCTCGCCATCTTTGCCGGTGAAGCGCAGCGCATACCATTTCTGCTTCTGGCCGCGATACTTGCCGCCCCATGCGGTCTTCACGACCTCCCTGGGGAGGTCGTAAGTCAGCCAGTCGGCGATCTCCCCGAGTTTCTGAACCGAGCGGATGCCGGTTTCCTCGTACAGCTCGCGCAGCGCCGCCCCGTACGGATCTTCGTCTTCATCGATCCCGCCCTGCGGCATCTGCCAGACGTGCGTCGCATCGATGTGTTCGGGTCCGTCCGTCCGCCGTCCGACAAAAACCAGGCCGGCATGATTGAGTACCATCATCCCGGCGCAGGGGCGGTAAGGTAGTGATTTTTGAGACGGCATCTGAATTCTCGTTATCTCCCGCGCGCGATTTTGCCGCGGCAGAGCAACGTTACGATGACTTGGCTTTGATCGCCACCATCGTGATCGGCACCAATATGATGCCTTTCGTTTCCGCTTTTTTTATCCATTCGGCAATACGTGCAATGGTGCCCGGTTTTGCGGTCGCATAGCCGACAGCGATGCCGCTGTCGCGCGCTTTCATCTCGAGCCGTGCAAGCGCATGGTCGATTTCCGCAGTGGTCGGTACGGTATCGAGCACAACATCGGCCTTGGCAAACGGGAGATTCTGCGTGCCGGCCAACTGACTTGCACTGCTGCGTGAAGATGATCCGTCATCGACGTAAATCAATCCGCGCTTGGCGATATCGCGTAGGACCGGCGAGAGGCCCTGTTCCGAGGCGGTAAAGCGCGCGCCCATAAAGCTGATCAATCCGACATAGCCTTGAAATCGGCTCATCAGCCAATGGAGCCGGTCGATATTCTGTTCCGGCGTCAACGACGTCAGCAGCGTTTGCGGTCCCGGATCGTTATCCGGATAGTCGAAAGGCTCCATCGGCACTTGCAGCAGGACTTCATGTTTGCCCGCCCGCCCGCGTTCGGCGAGTTTCTCAAGATCGGCGCCATAGGCCGCCAGCGCGAATGTCACGGGCGACGGCATCTTGGCGAATGCATCTGCCGTGCCTGACGCGCTGATTCCGAGGCCGCCGATTACGATCGCGACAAGCGGTGCGTCCTTTTTATCCGCGGGGAGATCGCGCGGCTGCGCGTAACGCACTGATGGGCGCGCACCGTCCGGTCCGATTTTCGGGATCGCGCCGTGCCGTGTTGCCTCCAGCAGCTTGGAATCGAGCAGCGGCTTGCTCGCGTTCGCGCTGTTGTCAGGTATGACGACCTGCTGGCGGGCACCGCTGGACCCGTCGATAATGGTGACCGTCTTCGATCCCGGTGGGGGCGGCGCAACAGCCTTTGCAGCGTCAGGCGTATTGGCAGCGGCCTCGTGCACAACAGGCTGATTGGCGCTGCCATTCTGTTCGGGCTGTGTCGGCAAAGATAACTTGGTCGCCACCACGGCAACCGGCTGGCCGCCGAGTGGGTCGTGGACGAATGTCGCCCACGCCACCACCACCAGGCCTGACAAACCGAGCGCGCCTGCCAATATTTGCGGCGGGCTGACCGGCAGTTTCGGAAGCCGCTTTCCCTTGCCCAGGCCGAGTGGGGCGTTCAGGTCGTTAGGGGCCACGGCGGCAGATCCATGCGAATCATCGCGCGAGTCTACCACGCGACGAATCCACGCTGGCGGCGTGTAATCCGTGCCGATCCAAACGAACGGGGCGGCCTTTCGGCCGCCCCGTCATATTCAAAAAAGCGTTTACCGATCAGTTCGGGACCGGGTTCTTGGCGTTCGGCGGAAAGGCCGAATTCACCTGCGTTCCGCGCAGAAGATCAAAGGCCATATGGAGCGCCTTGTCGTTCTTGGCGTCGGGCGGGATGTAGGATTGCGAGCCCGTTTGCTCTTTACCGGCATCGCCCTTCAGGTGACCACGGAGGGACGCTTCGCCCTTGGTGTCGGTCTTTGCCTTGAGGTCCTCCGGAACATCCTGCAGCACCTCGATGTCGGGCGAGATTCCCTTTGCCTGGATCGAGCGTCCCGACGGCGTGAAGTAGCGCGCCGTCGTCAGCCGCAAGGCGCCGTTGCCCGAGCCCAGCGGGATGATGGTCTGCACCGAGCCTTTGCCAAAGGAGCGGGTGCCGATCACTGTCGCCCGCTTGTGGTCTTGCAGCGCGCCGGCGACGATTTCAGACGCCGAGGCCGAGCCGCCGTTGATCAGGACGATCAGCGGCTTGCTCTTCGTGAGATCGCCGGCACGCGCGTTGAAGCGCTGCGTCTCTTCGGCATTACGTCCCCGCGTCGACACGATCTCGCCTTTTTGCAGGAAAGCGTCGGAGACTGAAATCGCCTGATCGAGCAAGCCACCTGGATTGTTGCGCAGATCGAGCACGTAGCCCTTGAGCTTGTCGTCGGAGATCTTGGCGCCGATATCGGCGATCGCCTTCTTCAATCCTTCAGTGGTCTGCTCATTGAACTGCGTAAGACGGATGTAGCCGATGTCTTCACCTTCGACCTGCGAGCGCACCGAGCGTACACGGATGACATCGCGCGTGATCGACACTTCGACCGGCTTGTCTTGGCCTTTGCGCATGATGGTGAGCTTGATCTTGGTGTTCACCGGTCCGCGCATTTTTTCGACGGCCTGGTTCAGGGTGAGACCCTGCACCTGCTCATCGTCGAGCTTGGTGATAATGTCATTGGCCATGATGCCGGCTTTGGCGGCAGGCGTGTCGTCGATGGGTGCCACCACCTTGATCAGGCCGTCTTCCATGGTGACTTCGATGCCGAGACCGCCGAACTCGCCGCGCGTCTGCACCTGCATGTCGCGGAAGCTCTTGGAGTCCATGTAGCTCGAGTGCGGATCGAGGCCAGCGAGCATCCCGTTGATCGCGGTTTCGATCAGTTTTGCGTCGTCGGGTTTCTCGACGTAGTCGGCGCGCACGCGCTCGAACACGTCGCCGAACAGATTGAGTTGGCGGTACGTATCCGCTGCCGCCGCCTTGGCAGTTGCGCCAACGAGCATAATGCGCGGCTGAACCGCGAGCAGCGTCATTGCCGCTCCGGCCGCCGCGCCAAGAAGAATGAGTGAGGTCTTGCGCATCATCCGCGAACCTTTTCGCCTTCGCCAGCCGCCCACCATGGGCCTGGATCGACGGGAACCCCGTCCTTTCGAAACTCGACGTAGAGCACCGGTTGGCTGGAACCTGTAGTGAGGATAGCGGCGATATGGGAGCCGTTACCCATGACTGCAACCGGTTCCCCGGTCAGCACAAACTGCCCGAGGTCAACTGATATCCTATCCATCCCGGCAAGCAAGACATGATACCCGCCGCCGACATTAAGGATCAAGAGTTGACCATATGAGCGGAACGGACCGGCATAAACGACCCAGCCGTCGGCCGGTGCGGTTACCTGCGCACCGGCGCGCGTCGCGATGGAAATGCCTTTTTCCGAGCCACCATTGGCATCCGGTGCACCGAATTCCTTCAATTTAACGCCGTTAACCGGAATCGGCACTCGCCCCCGCAACGACGCAAAAGCCATCGCAGGGGCAAGACGTCCGGGATCACGAAATGCTGAAAGCGCCGGGCGGCTGTCCGAACGTCCAGCCTCGCGTAGCTCGCGCGTTGCCGGGTTGAGCCCTTGCTCGAGCTTGGCGATCAAATCCTTGAGATTGTCGACCTGCTGCGCCAGCGTGCCTGCGCGCGACCGTTCGGCTTCGAGCGCCTTCTCGCGTTCGGCCAATTGTTTTTGACGCTCTTCAACCAGCGCTGCCATGCGCGCTCGCTCTCCGTCGAGCGCGGCAACTTCCGCTTTCAACTGCTCGCGCTCGGCATCGATCTTTTTCCGCACCGCCAGCAATTCCGACAGATCGTTCGCCAGCGACTCGACCTCCCGGCGCATTTCCGGCAGGACTGCACCGAGCACGATGGCCGTCCGTACGGATTGCAGCGCGTCTTCCGGGCTTGCAATAAGAGCCGGCGGCGGCTGACGGCCCATGCGTTGCAGCGCCGCCAGGACTTCGCCGATCACCGCACGTCGCCCATCGAGGGATTTTCGAATGCTCGTTTCATTCTCGTCGAGCGGTTTGAGCCGTTCCTGAGTTGACGCAACTTTGGTTTCGACACCACGCAGCCGCGCTGCGGTGTCGATCAGATCCTGATTGAGTTTCGTGCGATCAGCACCGATCTGTTCGATTTCGCGCTTGAGTGCGGCTTCCGCCTCGACGGACTTGCGTTGCTCGTCGCGGGCGGTTTTGAGCTCTTCGTCGCGTTGTTTGAGGGTCTTGAGCGGGTCGGCGGCTTCACTTTGGGCCGCGGGAGCTGACCGCTCCTGCGCCAGCACCGCTGCGGCAAGGGTTATCGGTAACGCAAGCCCAAGCCCCGCGATGAGCGCGGCGCGCGGACCACCGAATCCCCCGAAGCAAATCATCGGGGTCACGTTACGCCCGCAGATTTGAACCACAAGTTCATTTTCTGGCGAAACCTATCGGCTGAGATTGCGACTAAATCGGGGTCGGGCAGGTTCTGCCTGCAAATTCAGGCGCGATGGTAAGGGTGCCCGGTCAGGATCGTGGTGGCCCGGTAGATTTGCTCGAGCAGCATCACGCGGACGAGCTGGTGCGGCCAGGTCGCCTTGCCGAACGACAGCCGCAGGCTGGCCTTCTGCCCGAGGTTTGCGGCAAGGCCGTCAGCGCCCCCGATCAGGAACATTGCCGCAGGCCGGCCATTCTCGCGCCATTTGCCGAGCTGGGCCGCGAGCGCACTGCTGTCGAGACTCTCTCCTCGGGGATCAAGCACTACCACGGCTGCGTTTTGCGGAATGATGTTGGCGAGCGCGATCGATTCTTCGATCATGCGCTTGCCGGCATCGCCAGCGCGGCTTTCCTTGATTTCGATGACTTCGACGTCACGCAGCCCAAGCTGACGGCCGGTTTGCGCGGCACGCTTGCGGTAACGAGCACTCAATTCGGTTTCCGGGCCCTGCTTCAGACGGCCGACAGCGGCAACGATGATGCGCATCCTGCTGCGCAGACTATCAGCCTGACCGCCGCGCGTCCCTGCTTGCCGCCGCCCACATCTTTTCCAGATTGTAGAAGGCGCGGATCTCCGGCCGGAAGACATGCACGATGACGTCTCCGGCATCGATGAGGACCCAGTCTCCCTGCCGCATTCCCTCGACGCGGACACGCGGACCGCCAGCCTCCTCGATGTCCTTCACGAGGTGGTCGGCCACGGCGCTGACGTGACGCTGCGACCGGCCGCTCGTTACGACCATGTAATCGCCTATGGAGGATTTACCGGTGAGATCGATGACGACGCTGTCCTCGGCCTTCATGTCTTCCAAACGCGCAAGGACGGTTTTGAGCATCTCCTTGGCAGTCGGATGCCGGGAGACGGTTTCGGGCTTACGACGCGGTGCCCGAGAGAGTGCAGATGTGCTCAGGGTTTTTGGTCCTTTCGATGCGTTGCACCCGCCCCGATCCTAACCGGGGTCAGCTTGAAGATAGTCACCTCGTCCGCTTCTTTCTACCCCGGCGGCGGACGGACTTCGCCGCCGGTTTGGGCCTGCTGGCTCTGTTTCCACGCTTGTTTTGACGGCTGCTGCGGTTCCCTACTCGCTTCGATTTGCGCGAAGACGTGCCACGAGCGCCGGCGGAAGTCCGTTGTCCGCCACGCAATGCGCGCAATGCAGTCGAAGACAAAGGTGATTTGAGGCCGTGCAAAAAAGCCCAGACCGGGGCTTTTCGATCGGGCAATGCGGAAGCGTCGTATTCGGGAATGCGGACCCGGGCGAGTGCATTTCCGGCGGGGCTGGCGGCAGCGTAGAGACTCGGGCCCAGCCGGTCGATGACGACGATAGGCACCAGTTCTGCAATTTTGCGCCACTTCTGCCAGCGATGAAAACTCCGCAAATTGTCGGCGCCCATGACCCAAACGAATCGGACACCAGGGCAGCGTTTCACCAACCATAATATCGTATCGTAAGTGTATCTCGTCTTAATGACAGCTTCGAGGCCTGTAATGTCGATGCGTGGATGGCGGGTGAGGGCGCGCGCTGCCGCAATCCGGTCGACCAGCGGCGCCAGGCCGCGCGTATTCTTGAGTGGATTTCCGGGGGTGACGAGCCACCAGACGCGGTCGAGCTTGAGCCGCTTGAGGGCAAGTAGGGCGGCTCCCAGATGCGCCTGGTGGGGCGGATCGAAAGTCCCACCGAACAGGCCGATCCTCATTCCGGGCGCATGCGGAGGCAGTAAGCGCTCGGATCTGGCGGGTTCTTTCACACTCACGCCCGGGTCTGACCGCTTCCACGGATGCGATATTTGAACGTCGTAAGTTGATCTACGCCGACCGGCCCGCGCGCATGCAGTCGCCCGGTGGCGATGCCAATCTCTGCGCCAAAACCGAATTCGCCGCCATCGGCGAACTGCGTCGAGGCGTTATGCAAAACGATGGCTGAATCGACCTCGCGCAGGAACTTTTCGGCCGTCGCCTGGTCGTCGGTAATGATTGCATCGGTGTGGTGCGATCCATAGCGCTCGATATGGTCGATCGCGGCGGCGACGTCGTCCACCACTCTGACGGCAATGATCGCGTCGAGATATTCCGTGCTCCAGTCTTCTTCG
>DASSSM010000176.1:0-7689 GCA_035708425.1 Pseudolabrys sp. | reverse complement strand
GACGTCGCCAATCTGTTTCCGCAGGCGCCAAAAATCGCGCCGGGCATCAAGCTGTTCGCTTTGCATGCGGCCGACGGTACGCCGATCATGCTGACGGACACGCGTGAAGCCGCCGTTGCGAACGCCTGGAGCCAGGAGCTCGAGCCCGTTAGCGTGCACTGACACAGCCCGGATGATGCTCCGCGCGGTGCGGGGCATCGAAAGGCGACAGACTATTTCCGAAAATTTCGAGATGATGCGTCGCCGCTCACGGACGAATACGGCGGTTTACGCCGCCGTACTCGCTGGTGGCATCGCAAGCACTGCATGCAGCGCGTGAGCATCGGCTGATTCGCGCAACCGGCGTGCAATCTCCGGATCGCGTAGTTGGCGCGCAACGCGTGCTAACGCCTTGAGGTGATCAGCGCCCGCCGCTTCCGGCGCGAGCAACAGGAAGATGAGGTCGACCGGCTGGTTGTCGAGCGCCTCGAAATCGATCGGGCGCTGCAGCCGTGCGAAGAGACCAAAGAGTCGGCCGAGTTTCGGAAGCTTGCCGTGCGGAATCGCCACGCCACTACCGACGCCGGTAGAGCCGAGCTTTTCCCGCTGAAGCAGGATTTCCAGAATTTCCTTTTCGCTCTGTCCTGTCAGCTCGGCCGCGCGCGCGGCCAATTCCTGGATCGCCTGCTTCTTGCTGTTAACCTTCAGCCCTGCAACGACGGCGTTCGGCGCGACGAAATCAGTAAGCGTCATGGACATGGCCAATGATCGGGAATGGCAGCGCCGAGTTACAAAAGGGGGTGTTGAAGGCGGCGGACCATAAGTGCCGTCTGGCTCGCCGTCAATGGTATAAGTTCAGCATTATAGTGCCGTTTTTACGATTTTAGCCGCCACGACGCGCTTGATGATCCTTGCGGCGGCGTTTGTAGCGTCGCAACCGCTTTTCGATACGGATCGCCGCCTGTTCGGCACTGTCATAGGCATTCGGTGCCATTCCTTCGGCTTCCAGCAATGCGCCTGAATCGAGATGCAGGATGCACTCGGTACGGAACCCGAATCCATCCCTGCCCACCGTTGCATGCCCCGAATAGCCGCCGCGAAAATATTTTGAGGTTGCTTCTTCGACGCGATCAGTGATTTTTCGCTGTAATGCCGTGCCGATACTGATGTTTCGACCCGAGACACGCAAAGGCATCGTTTGTCTCCATTGGGACTCGTGACGCTGCCTCTAGGCAGGCATAAGAGATTTCAGCGTAGAAGTGTTCCACGCGTCAATGCCTTGGAAGGATATGTTTTCAGGCGCCGGCAGCCTGTTTTTCACGGCGGCGTTGGACCGAAGACGGAATGCGCATTGCTTCACGGTACTTTGCAACCGTGCGCCGCGCGATATCGATTCCGGCATCACGTAGTTTTTCCACGATAGTATCGTCCGACAACACGTTCTCGGTACTTTCATCGTCGATCAACTGACGAATGCGATGCCGGACAGCTTCAGCCGAATGGGCCTCGCCGCCGTCCGCAGCGGCAATCGCAGAGGTAAAGAAATATTTCAATTCAAAGATTCCGCGACTGGTCGCCATGTATTTGTTTGCGGTCACCCGGGAAACTGTCGATTCGTGCATGCTTATGGCATCAGCAATAGCCTTCAGGTTAAGCGGGCGCAAATATTGAACGCCTTTTGCAAAAAATCCGTCCTGCTGACGCACAATTTCGCTCGACACCTTTAGAATTGTCTTTGCGCGTTGATCGAGCGCACGCACTAACCAGGTCGCCGTTTGTAAGCAATCCACGAGATAAGCTTTTTCATTTTCATTACGCGTGGTGCCCGAAACCTGCGCGTAATAACGTTGGTTGATCAGGACTTTCGGGAGCGTGTCTGAATTGAGCTCGACCCGCCACGTGCCATCGGGCGCCGGGCGCACGAACACGTCAGGGACGATCGGCTGCACCATGGTCGAGCCGAACGTCAAACCTGGCTTTGGATTGAGCATGCGAATCTCGGCGATCATGTCGGCAAGATCCTCTTCCGTGACGCCGCACAGCCGGCGGAGGCCGGCAAGATCGCGCTTGGCGACAAGATCCAGATGTTCCACCAAGGCCTGCATTGCCGGGTCATAGCGGTTCCGATCCTTGAGTTGGATCGCGAGGCATTCGGTTAAACTCCGCGCGCAGACGCCGGCCGGATCGAACGTCTGCAAAACCGCAAGCACAAGCTCGACGTCGCTGCGCTGCGCGCCGAGTTTTTCAGCAACCGTGTCGAGATCGCCCACGAGGTAGCCCGCTTCATCGACCATATCGATCAGGTACTGACCAATTATACGGCCCGCTGGATTGGAAATAGCCAACGCCATCTGCTCAGCGAGATGATCGGCAAGTGTCGTTTCGGCGGACACGAACGCTTCGAGATTATAGTCTTCGCCGGCAACAGCTCTTGCACCCGACCATTCGGAATAAGCGCCAGGACGCAAATCACCACCAGTAGCGTTCTTGTCTCCGCTATCGTCGGGGAACACGTTTTCGAGTTCGGTGCCGAGCCCCTGCTCGATAGAACTTCGACTTGTCTCGAGCTCGGCGTTGATCCAGTCAGCCCCGCCGGAATTGTCGTCGCTTTCAGGTGCTAATGCCTGCGTGTCGCCGACCGAGCCAGCCTCGTCTTCGCCGACGCGCTCGAGCAGCGGATTGCGCTCGAGTTCGCCTTCCACATAAGCAGCCAGATCGAGACTGGACAATTGCAACAGCTTGATGGCCTGCATCAGCTGCGGCGTCATCACCAGCGCTTGCGACTGGCGAACTTCCAGCCTTTGCGACAAAGCCATTGAGGTGTCCCGGCAGAAAACTGGTCCGATTCTTGCTTGTTTATACCAGCTACCCGCGAGTCGCGGTATGTGATTTAGCAGGCAGGCCTTGCACATTTCTTGTGCGTATTAACTTTTGCGCCACCAGCTAGAGCCGAAATTCCTCGCCGAGATAAAGGCGCCGGACGTCAGGATTGTTCACAATATCGTCGGCGCGGCCTTCCATCAGCACCTCTCCCGAATAGATGATATAGGCCCGATCAGTAAGTCCCAGCGTTTCCCGCACATTGTGGTCGGTGATCAGCACACCGATTCCGCGATTCGTCAGGTGGCGCACCAACGCCTGAATGTCACCGACGGCAATCGGATCAATACCGGCAAAAGGCTCGTCAAGGAGCATGTAACTCGGCCGAGTCGCCAGCGCGCGCGCGATTTCGACACGCCGTCGCTCGCCGCCCGACAGTGCAATCGTCGGCGTCTTGCGCAAACGCGCAATGTTGAATTCCTCAAGCAATGCATCGAGGTCCGCCTCACGTCGCCGGCGATCCGGCTCGACGACTTCGAGGACAGAGCGAATATTGTCTTCCACGTTGAGACCGCGAAAGATTGAGGCTTCCTGCGGCAGATAGCCGATACCAAGCCGGGCACGCTGATACATCGGCAACGCGGTGACCTCGAAGCCATCAAGCTCGATCCGGCCGCGATCAGCGTTGATCAGGCCGGTGATCATATAGAACACGGTTGTTTTGCCGGCGCCGTTTGGCCCGAGCAGGCCCACCGCTTCGCCGCGTCTGACGTACAGGGTGACACCTTTGACGACCATCCGGCCTCCAAAGCTCTTTTCGACCCCGTGCGCGGCAAGATAGGCGTGGCGTGCAGCCTGTCGGCTATCGCCGTCATGGCGCGACCGAGTCTGCGGCGGGCTTGGCGGGCTTCGGTACGCTTGCGCGACCTCCGCCTGCGCATTGGCAATTGCAGCCTGGCGCGCCCGCGCTTCGACCGGAGTCATCGTCCGGCGGACAGGCGGGGACTTGCGCCTAAACAGTGAGAAAAAATTCACTGGGCTACCTCGCGCCGGAATGAATCTACACGCATTTCCACAGGCGGTGAGTCTGCGACCTTACCTGATTCCCGTCGCTGCACCGGAATGACCGCATCCATGCAAGAAATCAATTGAATGGTCGCACGGGAATGGGGCGCGGTGCTTGTCCGTCAGCGCTTCCGCTTTTTGAATCGGGCATAGATGCACCTGGCTGAACCAGCATCTGGACGCCTTGTCCGCTCTTTCCCGCTTCGATCCGCGACACGCCGCTCGTCAAATCGACCACCAGTTTTCCGCCCCGCAGAACGTTTTGCCCCTGAGTCATGACGACCGGGTTGCCGGTAAGCGTCACGGTGTTGGTCTTCATATCAAAAATGCCAAGCTCACCGGTCGCGGTCTGATCCTTCTGCGTAACCACGACGCTGCCGCGGGCCTCAAGACGCTTGATGCGCTGCTCGCCGCTCGGCCCTGGACTCGCAGCCTGAAGAGTCTTGCTTCCGCCTGTTGGCTCGCCACTTTGCTCGTAGAACACCACCAGCGACTTGCAACGCAGGCCGGTGTCGCCCTGCTTCACCCGTACATCACCGCTGAAAGTTGCCTGTTTCTGTTTGTCCCGGACTTCCAGGGTCGCCGCCTCGATGTGCACCGGCTGATCGCGATTTTGCGAGAAGCCCTGCAAGGCATTGGGCGGGCCTTGCGACGTCGTCTGCGTCTGCGAGTGCGCAGCCAAGCCGCTCGACATAAGTCCAATCGCAAGTGCAACAATGAAGCCGGGCTTTCGCATCATCGTTGCTCGATCGCTTTTGGTTGCTCCGGCTGGTTCAGTGTCATGTCCATAACGACACCGCCGTGGAACCGGATGATCTCGCCGGAATCGACAATATCCAGCCGGTTGGCATTGAGCGTGCCCTGAAGCAACCTAACCTCGACCGGATGTTCGGAGACGACGTTTCCTTTGCGTATGTCGACCAGCGCCTCGCTCAGACGCCCTTGATATCCGGTTGAAGAATTAAGAACGATGTCCCGATCGAGCCTGAGCGTTTCCGCCTTCGCATCATAGAGTCCCGTGGCCGCATTGAGCTCCATCGTGCTCTTGTCTTGCATTTCGACTTTGGCGCGGATGTTCCGCAATTCGACGATGTCAGGCTTCGTCATGTCTTGCGCCGCGGTATCGGCCGTCAGCTCGTAGGCGCGCGCATCTCTCGTGAACCCCGATAGGCGTGGTTGCTCCATTGTCACCTTTGTGCCGGACACCACGAGATTGTCGATGTTGATCGGCAACTTGGCGAGCATGCGGAGCGGATTGAGGTAGGTGATCAATACGACAACAACCAACGCGAATGACACGGCTACCGGTACTGCGATCCGCAGTATGCGCACCAAGCGGCTGTGACGGCGCGCAGCCAGGAAAGCGCGCTCGGTATTGCCGCGGCTCATGGTCCAATAAGCGCGCGTCGCGTCAGGATCTGACTGAGCTGCAATTACACGGTTCATGCCAAGTCCGGCATCCGTCTGCACCCAAAGGAAGTCTTGGAGATCATCGTCGCCCCAAGAGGTAAAGTGCCGCCTGAATATGGCCCTGACACGGCAACCGGCCGCGCCGCGTTAACCAATTAGCGCCAGAATACAACAACTTATGACGAATGAGAAAAAATATCCTCGGCCGCCCAGCCGGCGAGATCCAGCCGGGCGCGGTCGGGCAGAAAGCGGAAACAGGCCGCCGCCAGATCGGTGCGACTCTCACGAGCAAGCATGACGTCGAGCTTTTCCTTCAGGGCATGAAGATGCAGGACGTCGGTTGCGGCATAGGACACTTGCGCATCACTAAGTTCTTCGGCGCCCCAGTCGGATAGCTGCTGCTGCTTCGACAAATCGACTCCGAGGACTTCGCGCGCCAGGTCCTTGAGCCCATGCTTGTCGGTGTAGGTGCGGGCAAGGCGCGAGGCGATTTTTGTGCAATAGACCGGCTCGGCCATCACGCCGAAATTCTTTGCGAGAATGCCCATGTCGAAACGCGCAAAGTGAAAGATTTTGAGAATCGATTTGTCGGCCAGAAGTTTCTCGATATTCGGTGCCTTGTGCTGGCCGGCGCCGATCTGAACCACATCGGCAGATCCATCACCCGGGGACAACTGGACGACGCACAATCGGTCCCGATTGGGATCCAGACCCATTGCTTCGGTGTCGATGGCCACCGACCCCTTGTAACCGGAGAGGTTGGGGAGGTCGCCGCGATGCAGGCGGATGGTCATTGGGCTCTTCGGCTCGGAACGTTGGTGCCCAGGAGAGGACTCGAACCTCCACGGCTTTCACCGCTAGTACCTGAAACTAGTGCGTCTACCAATTCCGCCACCTGGGCTCGTTGCGACCAGATACGGAGCCACTTCCTGCTTGTCAATGAACGGCTTTTCCGGCTCTGTACAGCCTTCGGGCGATACTGTATTGGCCGGTTTCCAGGCATCTCCGCGTGAAAATCGAGAGCGGCATGAGCGCACGCAGCCCTTACGACACCCTCGTCACCGTCTATGGCGGATCGGGATTTCTCGGACGTCACGTGGTTCGCGCTCTGGCCAAGCGCCATTATCGCATACGGGTGGCGGTTCGCCGGCCTGAACTTGCCGGCCATCTGCAGCCGTTGGGTCGCGTGGGGCAAATCCATGCCGTGCAGGCCAATCTGCGTCACGCCGCTTCGGTTGAGGCGGCCGCCCGTGATGCGCAGGTACTTGTCAATCTCGTGGGAATTTTGTTCGAGCGTGGCCGCCAGCGTTTTCAGGCGGTGCAGACCTATGGCGCGGAGCAGGTCGCGTTGGCGGCAAGCGCGCACGGAGCCCGACTAGTGCATGTGTCGGCGATTGGCGCCGATGCCAATTCGCCCAGCGCCTATGCGCGCACCAAAGCCGATGCGGAAAGGCTGGTGCTGGCGGCGCAACCATCAGCGTCCATCATGCGTCCGTCGATCTTGTTTGGGCCGGAGGACGATTTCTTCAATCGTTTTGCCGCGCTTGCGCGGCTGTCGCCAGCGCTACCGCTTGTCGGGGGCGGTCTGACGCGTTTTCAGCCGGTTTTCGTCGGCGACGTTGCGCGGGCGATCGCCGATGCCGTTGACGGCGCCGCGCGCCCGGGCACGATTTATGAACTTGGCGGGCCCGACGTTCGGACGTTCAAGGAGCTCATGCAATTCGTGCTCCGGACAATTGAACGCAAACGATTGCTGGTGCCTCTCCCCTTCTTCCTTGCGAAGATGCAGGCCGCAGTTCTGCAGTATTTTCCCAAACCGCCGCTGACTCCGGACCAAGTGGAATTGCTTCGCGTTGACAATGTCGTGTCCGACGCAGCAAAGGCCGAGCTGCGTACGCTGCAGGGTCTCGGCATCGAGCCGGAGACAATCGAAGCAATAGTACCGTCCTATTTGTGGCGGTTTCGCAAGACCGGTCAGTTCCGCAGCCGCGTCGCCTGACGCTTGCCCTACAGAATATAGAGCGCAACCAAGCCGACGCCGCCCACGAGAATGCGCCACCACGCAAACAGCGCAAAGCTGTGTCGCTGCACGTAACCCAAGAACGTCTTGACGACGATCCATCCGAAAACAAACGAGAAAATGAAGCCGACAGCGGTCACCGCAATATTTCCGCCAACGACCAGCTCTGCCCGGCTCTTGAAAACCTCATACGCAAATGCGCCGACCATCGTCGGCATTGCCAACCAGAACGAGAACTCCGCGGCCGAACGGCGGTCGGCGCCGAAAAGCATGGCACCCACAATTGTCGCTCCGGCACGCGACACGCCAGGGATCATCGAGATGCACTGGATAATTCCGATGCCGATATACATCGGCAACGTAAAGGCTGTCGCATCGTGGTAGCGCGCCTTCAG
>DASSSM010000175.1:0-2190 GCA_035708425.1 Pseudolabrys sp. | reverse complement strand
GTGCCGGATGCGGCATCGGAACGCTTGCCACGGTGACAGGCCCGCTTGGCTGCTGCGGCGATTGCAATTTGGCCAGGGTTACCGCGCCGCGATTGGGCGTCCTCGGCAACGCGCCGGGGGCCGCTGCCGGAGCGACGGAAGGCGCGCTCGTGAGCTCAAAGAGGCGGCCGTTATTGTCACCGCTGCTGGAAGGCAGCTTCGCCATGAACACCGGATTCATCCCGCCGTCACCGACGCGGAATGGGACAGTCGACACACCGCTCGCGATATACTGCGCCATCTTGAGCTGCTCTTGCCGACGCTCCTCGTGCACCGCATCGGCAATCGTTTTGTCGAGCTGATAATCGGGACAGGCGCCCTTCGGATTGAACGAGAGCGGCTTCATCGAGTCGTCGGGCGCGGCTGCGTCGAAAACGTAGCGCTTCTCGCAGACCGCAACCTTCGGCTCCTGGTGCGATGCGTTGAAGTGGTCGTAGCCCTCCTTCAACATTTTCCAGAACGCAAAGTTTGGATTGTTGCGATGCTTGGCCATGTTCATCGCGGTCATGCGGAACGGGTAGGCCTGAAGTTGGAATGCCTTTTGTCCGCCGAAAAAAGATTCTCGCGCGAGCGCGTAGATTTCCTGAATCTGCTCGTCAGTCATCGCGTAGCAGCCGCGCGAGGAACAATCGCCATGCACCATCAGATCGGAGCCGGTGTAGCCCCAGGCGCGATCATAGGCATTCGGAAAGCCGGTGTTGAACGCGAGATAGTAATTGGAATTTGGATTCATCTGCCCGGGCGTGATGGTGTAGAAGCCCTCGGGTGCCTGCCGGTCGCCTACTTTCTTTTTCGGACCGAGATCGCCCGACCATTTACAGATCGGGTAGGTCTTCAGGAGTGCGTACTCGCCGTCACGGTTCTTTTTCCAGACCTCCATCTCCGCCTCTTCCTTGAAGATGCGGGCGAGGATCGGTGAGTCCTTGTCCATATTTTTCGCCGTCATTTCGGCGAGTAGTTTTTCGGAGAGTGGGGCCTGCGCGCGACCCGTTGGAGAAATGCCATCGGCGTCACAGCCGGCAAGAGCCACGCCGACAACAACAGCCGCAGACGCCAGCAGCGTGCGAGCGAACGGTCGTTTCAAAAGTGCCACTCCCCGAGGAGGCGGGCCCCTCATTGAATAATCGTTATCCTTAAGATGTGGCATCTGCAAGGCGATCCGCGCCTTCTCAGGCTACCGCTAACCCTATGGTAAAGCAAAAGTAAACGCCCGCTATCCTACACGGCGGTACGGCCCATTGTAAGAAACTTGTCGCGCCGCTGTTTTCGCACGGCCTCACGGTCTAGTCCCTTTAGTTCCGACAAGGCTTTAGCGATCGTCTCGCCGGTCACTGCGATGGCGGCCGGTGGATCGCGGTGGGCACCGCCGGCGGGCTCGGGGATGATGCTGTCGATGATCCCAAACCGCACCATGTCCTGGGCGGTGATCTTCATGCTGGTCGCCGCCTCCTGAGCCTTGGTCGTGTCGCGCCAGAGGATTGACGCGGCGCCCTCGGGCGAAATTACGCTGTAAATGGCGTGCTCGAGCATGACCACACGATTGGCGGTGGCGATGGCAATAGCACCGCCCGATCCACCTTCGCCCACGATCACCGCAACGTTCGGGACACCGAGCGACAGACATGCATCGGTCGAGCGCGCGATCGCTTCCGCCTGGCCACGTTCCTCCGCGCCAATGCCGGGATAAGCGCCAGCGGTGTCGACCAGCGTGATGACCGGGAGGCCGAAGCGATCAGCCATCTCCATCAGACGTGCGGCCTTTCGATACCCCTCCGGCCGCGCCATGCCGAAATTGTGCTTGATCCGGCTTTCGGTGTCGGCACCTTTTTCATGGCCGATGACGCAAACGCTTTCGCCTCGGAAACGTCCGAAGCCGGCGACAATGGCGGAGTCCTCGCCGAACTTCCGGTCACCAGCGAAAGGGATGAAACTGGTGATGAGCCCGTTGATGTAATCGATGCAATGCGGGCGCTGGGGATGGCGGGCGACTTGCGTTTTCTGCCAGGGCGTGAGCTCGGCGTACAAGTCTTTCAAGGCGAGCGCGGCTTTTGCCTCAAGCCGGCTAATCTCTTCGCTGATGGCGACGGCATCGCCGCTCTCGCCCATCGCGCGCAGTTCCTCGACTTTGGCCTCCAGCTCGGCCACCGGCTT
>DASSSM010000174.1:0-4661 GCA_035708425.1 Pseudolabrys sp. | reverse complement strand
CCGCGAACTCGAAGACAACAAAGACAATAAACCAGACGCTGAACAGGCCCAGCCCGAAGATGGCCAGACGCTGCAGAAGACGTTTCAGAAGTCTCATTGACGAGCCATCGCAACCGCTAACGTCGATCTCGCTTGCCACGCGCTAAATCTTTTGCGGCGCGCTGCCATGGCCAGCAACCCTCGATCTCCGTTTCCAGCGAGAAACTGAGAAAGGTCCGGATCAGCACAATTCCAGCGAGCAGTCCGACGCTCGTGACGGTGAGCGGGGCCGTGATCGTTGCGATAATGTCAGCGCCCACAAGCAGTTCGAGCCCAAGCAGGATGCCGCGTCCGATGTTCGAACGGTAATTGGGATAAGCCGATTGCCAATCGCCCGCGCGTGCACCGTCACGGATAAAAACAAACGTCGCAAAGACAATGCCGCCAACAATGATCGCGACGCCCGCGAGCTCCAGGGCCTTGGCAAGCTGGTCAACATAGGTATGGATCTGTTCGGTCAAATTGACGCCCCTCGCTTGACTATTCAACTACGTCATCGGCGCGCGCAAGAAGCGAAGGTGGCAACCTCAGGCCGAGCGCCTTTGCTGTTTTAAGATTGACCACCAATTCGAAACGGGTTGGCTGCTCGACGGGGAGGTCGGCGGGCTTCTCGCCCTTCAATATGCGATCGACATATGCAGCCGTCTGACGAATCTGACCGGGCAAATTTGCCCCGTACGACAACAGTCCACCCGCTTCGACGTTCTCGCGGCGCTGAAAGATTGTCGGCAGCCGCGCGGCTCCTGCGAGGTCAGAAATCACCGCGGCGTGGCCGACGATTGTCGGGTCGGCAACCAGGACCACGCCATTGACGCCTTCTGCGTTGAATCGTCCGAAGGCACGCCGAAACTCCTCAGGATTGTTGGCCTCTTCTCTTGTAACCCGCATGCCTAACGCGCGAGCAGCATCCTCCATGCCAATTGCCTGAAGCATTGCGCCCGGATTGCCGGGATTGCACACGAGGCCAATGCTGTTTGCGTTAGGGATGATCTCTTTCAACAGTTCCACCAGCTTGGCACCAAGATCGCTTGCAAGATTGCTGACGCCGGTGATGTTCCCGCCGGGCCGGGCCAGATTGTTGATAAAGCCCACCTCTATCGGATTCGAGACACCCACCATCACAATGGGAATTGTCGATGTTTCCTTTCTCGCAGCCGCAACAGCGGGCGTGGTCCAGGCAATAATCACATCGACTTTGCTGCGGATGAGGTCGGCTGCAGCACCTGGATCCCGCGCAAAGGAGTCTTTTGGCCAGCGGACATCGACCGACAAATTTTGTCCTTCAATATAGCCACGCTCGCTCAAGCCCTCGCGAAGGGCCTTCAACATGTCGGGTGTCGGCGCAACAGCGGCGAGAAATCCAATGCGAACGCTTCTGGCCTGCGCCAGAGCTTTGACGCACGAGCCCAAGGCAATTGCTGCGAAGCCAGCAGTCGCGAAAAAATCCCTGCGGTTCATCGGCCGCCCCCAATAGGTTGACATGCTATCGGTTAAGGCCGGGGTCTGGAAGGTTGGCGGGCGGACATGCTGCCGCTTGGGTCAGTTAGCGGATATTTCGCGGCGCGTGGTCAAAACCACGAGATCAAAAGGGTTACGATCGTTATGCGTATTCGAACATCACGTCGTGCAGGATCGAAGGATGTGTGCCCGCTTCGGTTCAACGAGCGCGCTGAAAGCCCGCTCACATCCCTGTAGTGTGCGCTCGGGGGCCGGCTTTCCGGTCGAAATGGAATCGTGCCGGGTAGGCTGAGCCACTGGCGGCGCTATGGGTTGCCGGTCGGCTTTGGTGGTCCGGTTGACCGAGACGGTGATGGCCGTTGTTTTTTCGGCCGTGACAGGGCTCGCTAACGTGCAGATGACGCCGGCGGCGAGGGCGCTCAAAAGGCAAGCTGCGGAAATGCCCTTGTACATAGGCTGTCTCCGATTTGCCCGTCCTCCGCAAGATTGACCCTGCAGCTCTTCAAAGTCATCTTGGACTGAGGTCCATTGGACTGAGGTCCAACCCCCTGCCGTTCCGCCGCGCGGCTCGCGCCCAGACAGACTTAGTCGTTGTGCCAGCGCAGCCGGCGTAACAACAGAAAAGTAAACAAAAGAAATATGGTCCCGAACGCCCCGAACGTTGCGGGGATAGCGGCATCGGACCATGAAACAAAGGGCATGATGCAGATCGCCCCGATCAAAGACGCCGCGCCGATCGCAAAGCAGACGATGCCAAGAGCAATTTTCAGTCCTGAACCTATTGTCATCCTGAGAGCATGGTACAAGCGGCACGACGACACCAGCCAATCTCGTCGTCGTGCCGGGGGCCATGACACACACATTCGGAATTTCCCAACCGGTGCGGCGCCGCGAAGACGCTCGGCTGATCACCGGAAAGGGATCATTCGCCGACGACGTCAATGTGCCCGGCCAGGCCCGCGCGGTCTTTCTTCGGTCCAGCCACGGCCACGGATTGATCCGGGGCATCGATGCCGGCGCGGCGCGAAACGCGCCCGGCGTTCTTGCCGTGATGACCGGCGAAGACCTGCGCGCGGCCGGGGTCGGCTACATCCCGTATCTGCCGCTTGGCGGCTTCACGATGGATCCGCCCACCGACACGCCACGTCCAGCGCTTGCCCAGGATCGGGTGCGTCATGTCGGCGAGCCGCTTGTGATGGTCGTTGCGGAAACAGTCGCACAGGCGATGGACGCCTGCGAGAAAGTTTTGGTCGAGATCGAGCCGCTGCCGGCCGTGACGGACGTCGAACGCGCCGTCGCGGACGGCGCCCCGGCGGTGTGGCCGGACGCGCCGAACAACCTGGCGCTGACCTGGCGTTACGGCGATCGCGCCGCCGTGGAGACGGCCTTCACCCGGGCCGCGCATGTGACGAAGGTGAAGCTGGTCAATAACCGGGTCATCGCCAATCCGATCGAGCCGCGCAGCTGCATCGGCTCCTACAATCCCGACGACGGGAGCTTCACGCTGATTGCGCCCAGCCAGGGGGCACACTTCTTCCATCGCGTCCTGTGTGAGCACGTCTTCAACATGCCGCGCGACAAGATGCGGATCCGGACGTCCGATGTCGGGGGCGCCTTCGGATGCAAGGAGCAGCCTTATCCGGAAGATATTGCCGTGCTGCATGCGGCGAGGATGCTCGGACGGCCGGTGAAGTGGTCGGGAACGCGCAGCGAACATTTCCTCTCCGACAATCATGCACGCGACGCCGTCATCGAGGCCGCGCTCGCGCTTGACACAAGCGGCAGGTTCCTCGCCATCAAGGCAACCCTTCTCGACGGCATCGGCGCCTATTGCTCGTGCCACGGCGCGCATATTTCCATCCGCAACACGACCAACGGACTTCCGTTGATGTATGACGTTCCGCTGATCGACGTAGAGATAAGACTGGTGCTGACCAACACCGCGCCGATCGGTCCCTATCGCGGCGCCGGACGCGAGCAGGCGTCCTACATCACCGAGCGGCTGGTCGACCAGGCGGCGCGCGAACTCGGCATCGATGCGGTCGATCTGCGCCGGCGGAATCTCATTCCGACAAAATCGATCCCCTACAAATCGGCGGCCGGACAGACCTACGACAGCGGCGATTTCGAAGGCCTGCTCGACAAGACGCTGGCGCTTGCCGACTGGGATGGATTCGACGATCGGGCGCGTGCGTCAGCCGCAAACGGCCTTGTCAGGGGCCGTGGATTGTCCTGTTTCGTCGAGTGCGTGGGCGCCTATCCGTTTGAAGGCGCTGATATCCGCTTCGAGGCGGACGGGACCGTGACCGTGGTCACCGCCACCCAATCGTCGGGCCAGGGCCACGAGACAAGCTTTGCGCAACTTGCCGCGGAGCGGCTTGGCGTCCCGTTCGACAGAGTGCGCATCAAGGAAAACGACAGCTCCGATCTGCCGAAAGGCCTGGCGAGCGTCGGCTCGCGATCGATGATCATGGCCGGGTCGGCGATCGCGATCGCCGGCGACGCGGTGATCGAGAAAGGGCGATCGCTGGCGTCGCATGTTCTCGAGGTCAGCAAGGCCGATCTCGAATTCCGTGACGGATCGTTCTGCGTGCGGGGCACCGATATTTCGATCGGACTGCTCGACCTCGCCGCGCGGGTGCGATCGCTGCGCGACCTGCCGCCGGATCTTCCCACGACGCTCGATTCGACCGGCGAATTCACCGCTCCCGGTCTTCATCATCCCAATGGCTCGCACGTCTGCGAAGTCGAGATCGATCCCGAGACCGGAAAGGTGGACGTCGTTGCCTACTGCGCTGTCGACGACGTCGGAACGATCATCAACCCGCTCATCGTGCATGGCCAGATCCATGGCGGCGTCGCGCAGGGAATCGGGCAGGTCCTGCTGGAACGGATTGCCTATGACGATGACGGTCAGCTGATCACGGGCTCGCTGATGGATTATGGCTTGCCGCGCGCGGACAATCTTCCGGCGCTGAATGTGGATTTTCACCCGACGCCGTCGACAAAGAATCCGATCGGCGTCAAGGGATCGGGCGAGTGCGGCGTCACCGGATCCATTCCGGCCGTGCTGAATGCGGTCAACGACGCGCTCGCGCGCGCCGGTGCAGCGACTGCGATCGGTCTGCCGGTGACACCCGAAAAGATCTGGCGGTCCTTGCGTG
>DASSSM010000173.1:0-2964 GCA_035708425.1 Pseudolabrys sp. | reverse complement strand
GCGATCACCTGCGGTGTGGCCTGGACGATGGTGGACATGCGGCGTGGCATGGACTCGCGCTGCGCAGAGAGCTCAGCCCTTCTGCATCATGTCCTTTTGCACCGCGGTGATCATCTCGACCAGACGGTGCCATGTCTTCTCAAGGAATGCGCGGGCGCGCGCAACACCTTCATGCGTGGGCAACCTGATGGTCATGTCTGGACCCTTGTCCGGCGACGTCAGATCTGCCGGCGGTCGCGGCGGTGGCGGCTCTTTCAACGCCGCGACCTCCCGCCTCAGCGCGGCGATTTCGTCCTGCAACCGCGCGATGTCCGATTTCAGGGTCTTCAGGGCCGTCATGTCCGATTGCAGGCGTGCGACATCGGCGTCCAGTTCGGACCGATTTTCGGGCACCGCCTGGCATGACCAGCCGGCCGTCTGCGCGCGGCAATAAGTAACCTGGCCGTTTTGCGTGTCGAGCCGCAGGAACCCGTTGTCGATGCGATTGAACGTGAATCGACCGCCGTCTGCCGGCGCCGCAGGGCTGTCGCCTTTTGGCGGGACCGGACTCTCGACTTTGGGCGTTAACTGCGGCGCGGCATGGATCGCGTTGCGCGGAGAGCTCAGCCCTTCTGCATTATGTCCTTTTGCACCGCGGTGATCATTTCGACCAAGCGGTGCCATGTCTTCTCAATGAACGCGCGGGCGCGCGCAACATCGTCATGCGTGGGCAACCTGATGGTCACGTCCGGGCCTTTGTCCGGCGGCGTCAGATCTGCCGGCGGCCGCGGCGGCGGCGGCTCTTTCAGCGCCGCGACCTCCCGCCTCAGCGCGGCGATTTCGTCCTGCAACCGCGCGATGTCCGATTTCAGGGTCTTCAGGGCCGTTATATCCGATTGAAGGCGTGCGACATCGGCTTCCAGTTCGGACCGGTTCTCGGGCACAGCCTGGCATGACCAGCCGGCCGTCTGCGCACGACAATAGGCAACCTGGCCGTTTTGCGTATCGAGCCGCAGGTACCCGTTGTCGATGCGATTGAACGTGAACCGGCCGCCGCTTGCCGGCGTCGCAGGGTCGTCATCTTTCGGCTGGACCGGACTCTCGACCTTCGGCGTTGGCTGCGGCGCGACTTGGGGCACGACCTGGGGCTGCGGTTGCGCCGTCCGCTGATCCTGCGCCAGCGGCTGGGCGGCGCGGCGGCCTTCGACATCGATCACCGCCTGCGCGGATGCGACCGACGCGGTGCAAACGAGAATCCCGGCAAGAGCGAGCATCGAGGCACGCATGTTTCCTTCCTTCGGTTCGACGCTGGAAATTTCCAAGCGTAGCATCGGCGCAATGCACGCCAAACCCAAACGCCAGTTGTCCCTGGAGTGCCGTCCGGCAGCGCCGCGACACGGTCGGTTCCGCAGAAGCAAAATCAGACGTTTGCTGCCTGTTATCAAACACTTATGTCGCGGTCCCGTTTCCTTGACTCGCATAAATGCCATAAGTATGGTCCGCGCGGCTTTTAGGGCGGCGGAACACGCGAAACCTGAAATCCACGCGAGTCGAAAGCATGGCTGACGGCCCGCGCGGTAATGGTGATCGCAACGAACCGCCGGACGACGAGGCCGCTCTCTCCGCGAGGCTCCAGCGTCTCGGCAACCGGCTCGCAAAGACGAACCGGCCATCCGAAAACGGTTCCGGTCCTCGTCAGGCCGCCGATCTTTCCGGGTTCGCCCGCGGCTTCCGGCTGTCGACCGAATTGGTGGCAGGCGTGCTTGTGGGCGCGGTGATTGGTTGGCTGCTCGATCGCTGGCTGGGCATTTCGCCGTGGGGGCTGATTGTGTTTCTTCTGCTCGGCTTCGCGGCCGGCGTTCTCAACGTGATGCGGGCGGCTGGGGTCGTTCGCGACAGGCAACCGAATGACGACTAGCACTCATGACCGTTGATCCTATTCACCAGTTTCAGATCATCGATCTCTTTCCGGTCGCGAAGATCGGCAATGTCGAGATTGTCTTCACAAATTCTGCAGCCTTCATGATGCTCGCGGTTGTCGGGCTTACGGTGTTCCTGGTTGGCGCGACGGCCAAGCGCAGCCTGGTGCCGTCCCGCCTGCAATCGGCGGCGGAGCTTTCCTACGAATTCGTCGCCTCGACGATACGCTCGACGGCCGGCTCTGAAGGGATGAAATTCTTCCCCTTCGTCTTCTCGATATTTATGTTTGTGCTGACGCTGAACATGCTCGGGCTCATCCCCTATGCATTCACCGTCACCAGTCACATCATCATCACTGCCGCGCTG
The DNA here is from genome assembly GCA_035708425.1 of Pseudolabrys sp. Taxonomy (GTDB): domain Bacteria; phylum Pseudomonadota; class Alphaproteobacteria; order Rhizobiales; family Xanthobacteraceae; genus Pseudolabrys. Next base: position 699 of record DASSSM010000173.1, on the reverse strand, counting down.
GCCATCACGGTATTCCTGACCGTGCTCATCTACGGCTTGTGGCGTCACGGGCTGCACTTCTTCAACCTGTTCGTGCCGAAAGGTGTGCCCATCTACATTCTGCCGCTGATCGTGGCGATCGAAATCCTGTCGTTCCTGTCGCGGCCGATCTCCCACAGCGTCCGACTGTTCGCCAACATGCTTGCCGGGCACATCACGCTGAAGGTTTTCGCCGGCTTTATTATCCTCTTGGGCGGAAGCCTTGGCGCGATCGGCTGGGTTGGCAGCATGCTGCCTTTCGCGATGGTTGTCGTTCTTTTCGCGCTGGAGACGCTGGTCGCCTTCCTGCAGGCCTACGTCTTCGCCATCCTCACTTGCATCTACCTCAACGATGCGATTCACCCGGGCCACTAAGGCCCGACCGGAAAACTAAAAGGAGTTCGTTATGGATCCAGTGGCAGCAAAGTACATCGGTGCTGGCATCGCTTGCATCGGCATGGGCGGCGCCGGCGTCGGCGTGGGCATCATCTTCGGCAATTACCTCGCAGCCGCGTTGCGCAATCCGTCGGCGGCGCAAGGTCAGTTTGGCAACCTGATCTTCGGGTTCGCCATCACCGAGGCGCTCGGCATCTTCTCGCTGCTGATCGCGCTCCTCCTCCTGTTCGCGCTCTAAGAGAGACACCCGCTGATGGCGACGAGCTCACACACCGAGGTTCCCTC
>DASSSM010000172.1:0-7001 GCA_035708425.1 Pseudolabrys sp. | reverse complement strand
TCTTGCCCTCGCCCGGCTCGTAACTCGCGCCGATCTTGATGTCGTCGTCCGGCGCGATCAGGCTCCAACACGTGTTGGAATAGCGTGCCGGGAAAGCGCGCGACTTGGTGAGTTCGGCGCGAATGATCATGGCGGCCACTTTGGCCTGACTGTTGGCGGAGAAAGCCGACTTCGGCATGTCGCCGGGAATTGCGGCATCGCCGACCACGAAGATGTTGGCATCGACTTTCGACTTCATCGATTCGGGATCAATCGGACAGAAGCCCGATTGATCCGCGAGGCCGGCGTCGCGCGCGATCTTGCCTGCCATTTGCGCCGGGATAACGTTGGCGAGCGCGGCCTTGTAGGTCGAAAAATCGGTCTTCACCTCACCCGTCTTCGGATCCACGCCCTTGATGCCGCCGTGAATCTTGGGATCCTGCCATTCGATCATGCCGGGATAGTGCTTCTCCCAGCCTTCCATAAAGACCGCTTGCTTGGAGAACGCAGGCTTCGGATCGACGATGATGATCTTCGATTTCTTGTGACCCTTTTTCTTGAGCACGTGCGCGAACATCGAAGCACGTTCATAGGGACCTGGCGGGCAGCGAAATGGATTTGGCGGAGCCACCATGACGATCAGGTCGCCGTCCTTGAGCGCGTTGAGCTTCTTGACCAGCAACTCTGTTTGCGCGCCCGGTTTCCATGCGTGCGGCATGATCTGTGCGGCTGCTTCGGAGTAGCCGGGAACCGAATCCCATTTGAGGTCGATACCCGGCGCGATCACCAGCCGGTCATAGGGAACGCGAGCGCCGCCGGCGAGCATCACTGTTTTCTTGTCGCGGTCGATCGAGCCGGCCATGACCTGAACGACGTTCACGCCGCTTTTGCGCACCTTGTCGTAGTTGTGCGTCAGCGATTTCCTGTCCCTGAAGCCTCCGACGTAAAGATTCGAGAAGAAACAGGTGGTGAAATTTTTCAACGGTTCGATCAGCGTCACATCGACCGCGCCGGCCGAATCCTTCGCCACATAGCGCGCGACCGTGGCGCCACCCGGTCCGCCGCCAACAACAACCAGTCGCGGCTTGGCCTGGCCAAGAACCGCTGGTGCAAATAGCGGCGTGGAAAGCGTTGCAAGCGAAGCCCCTGCAAGCAGATTGAAGTTACGACGCGTCATTTCGGTCATAGTCACCCCCCGTGGCTAATTTGGTCTCTTTGCGGTCTCGAAATAGAGCGCGAGCGCGGCGATATCCTCGTCATTCAGCCGGCCGGCGATTGTTTGCATGACCGGATTAGGCAACGCTTTCGCCCGGTAGGCCCTGAGGACCTCCACGAAATGCACCTGACCCAACCCGAAGATGTTTGGAATCGTGCTGCCGGCCTTCGCTGTGCCGTGACAGGTCATGCATTCTGAAGAAAGATAGCGGCCGAGCTCGGCATCGGCGGCGTAGCTCGCTGTCACGCCACCGGCAATCGTCAGCAGATACGCTGCAATCGCGCGGCTGGTCGACAACGTCGGTCGTATCGAGATCTGACCAGCCGTCGCCCCCGGCATGGCGTTCTCTCCTTCGCGGTTCGCCCCTGATCTAGCAGCCTCTGCTTATTTTATTTTTTGCGCCTGCGACCGGTTGCCGCGGCGTTAACGGATTACTCCACTCCTCGCTTTTGCGTCTTCTCGTCCGGGGTCACGTCAATTGATAGCGCCCGCCCCGTAATGGCCACTGGTCCCCGGCAATCCTTCATGCAGGGATTTGAATTCCAGAAGATCTTTTCGCTTTTTTCGCGATCATCGTCGAAGAAACCGCCGCTGTTCGGCATTTTGACCTGCGCCCAGGTCTCCTTCGACAGCACGAAATTGTCGTCCACGATGTCGTTGAGATTAAGCACGTAGGCAACCACCGCATAGAGCTCGTCATTGGTGAGCGACTCTGCATCACCGAACGGCATGGCGCGGCGGATGTAGTCGACCACCGTTGAGAGATACGGAAAATACGAGCCGACCGTCTTCACCGGATCGTGCGAGGCGAGCGTACCTTTTCCCTGCGCGATCTGCGGCCAACGCCCGGCGCTTTCGCCGAACTCGCCGTGGCAGGCGGCGCATTTCTCCATGTACACCTTCTCGCCGTCTTTCACCGAGCCGTGGCCAGGCGGCGCGCCCTGCCCGTCAGGCCGCACGTCGATGTCCCATCCAGCCATCTGCTCTGGGGTTGCCACGTGCCCGATGCCGTAGTTGCGCGGCGCCTCAGGCTTGCCCTGTGCCTGCGCAATTCCGCCAAGCGCGAGCACCAGCGCAAGGGCGATCGACGGTCTAGCCAACCTCGACATTCTCGACCTCCCCGTCCGGCTTGAGCGCCCAGGTCTGGATGCCGTTGTTGTGATAGATCGAGTTTACGCCGCGAATCTTGCGAAGGGCATCCTTGCTCGGCTGCACGTAGCCGCTGTCGTCCATCGCGCGCGATTGCAGCAACAGCTCCTCGCCATTCCAATCAAACTCGTAGTAGAAACGTACGCAGGCTTTGTCGAACACTGGCCCGTCGAGCCGCGCGGTGCGCCAATTGCGGCCACCGTCGAGCGAAACGTCGACACGCTTGATCTTGCCGCGACCGGACCAGGCCAAGCCAGAAATGACGTTGAAGCCCTTCTGTTTCACCGGCGCTTGCGGCGACGGCGAGGTAATCACGGATTTAGCGTCCATCACGAACGTGAACTTGCGCGCCTTTCCATCTTCGAGCAGGTCTGTGTATTTCGAGGTTTCCTCGCGCGTGAACCAGGGCTGATCGCCGACCTTGAGGCGGCGGAGCCATTTGATCCAGACATTTCCTTCCCAGCCCGGCACCACTAGCCTCACCGGGTAGCCCTGCTCCGGCCGCAGCATCTCGCCGTTCATTCGATAGGCGACGAGGCAATCGTCGAGCGCTTTGTCGAGCGGGATCGAGCGGTTCATTGCTGCGGCGTCGCCGCCTTCCGCCATGATCCATTTGGCGTTCGGCTTGAGACCGGCTTGTTCAAGCAACAGCTTGAGCGACACGCCGGTGTACTGCACGCAATGCACCATGCCGTGGGTGTCCTGGCAGCCATTGAGCTGGGCGCCGCGCCATTCCATGCCGGAGTTGGCAGCGCACTCGAGAAAATAGATCTTGTTGACGCGCGGCAGACGCTTGAGTTCGTCAAGCGTGAAGATCAGCGGCTTGTCGACCAATCCATGCAGCATCAGCCGGTAGTCCTCGGGACTAACTTCGGCAATGCCGCCATGATGGCGTTCAAAGCACAGACCGTTCGGCGTAATGATGCCGTCGAGCTGATGCAGCGGCGTGAAGCTCACAGAGGACTCGGGCGTCGCTGTCAGCCAGGGCACCGTGCGGCGGACGACCTCCTTCTCGTATTTTGAGGGATTGCCATAGCCGCGCACGCCGACACCGTCGCCGAGCTGGCGCGTCCAGCCCGCGATGTTGGGCGGAAGATTTTTCGCGTTCTCCGCGCGTGCACCCGTTGCGCCCGCGGCGGCAAATCCAGCAGCGCCGGCAAGAAAGCCGCGCCGCGTGGCGCGCTTTGTGTCGACCGGCTTTTTCATCAGCGCCCTCCCGCAGATGCCTTGTAGGCTGCTCTTATCACATTCCTATTTGTGAATGTAACAGAATTCGACGTCAGATACCTGAAATTTTCACACTCGTGTTCGGCGCAACTCGCACCGTTTTTTCCGTCGCGACATACCGCTCGACCAAGTCCCAGACCGGCGGACCTTCGGTGCCCTCGTTCACGCTCGCCCAACCGGCGATGATGTATTCCTTGTTCGGCTCGATCGGTTTGCCGGACTTCAGATGCGTCATCGCTGAAATGCGCTGGCCGATAGGCTTCGAAACGTCAATCGCGTAGCCAAGCCCGCCACAGCGCACCATGTCGCCGCCCTGTTGATAGTACGGGTCGGGATTGAAGAGATTGTCGGCAACGTCTTCGAGAACCTCCTTGAGACGCTCCCCGGTCATCGAGATGCGGTAGACTTGCGGATAGGTGATAGCGGTTGCGTTGTGAATATCCTCGACCGTGATCGCCTGCCCAGGCAGCACGCTCGTGCCCCAACGGAAGCCGGGTGACAGCGCAATTTCCGCGTCACGCTCCTTCAAAAGCGCCGCGCAAATGAGATCGTCGAATGTGCCGTTGAAATTGCCACGGCGATAAAGCAACGACTCGGCCTGACCCACGACGCGTGCAAGCTCCTGCGCATAGGGCGCGCGCGCTTTCGTAACCGCGGCTGTCATCTCCGCATCTGGCCTGATGACATCGGCAAAAAGCGGAATCAACTTGTAACGAAAGCCCGCGACCGTACCGTCGCGGACGTCGAGATCGAGGCGAGAGACAAACTTCCCGTGGCTGCCGGACGCGATCAGCAAGGTCTTTCCGACCTTAATTGCCTCCGGAATGGCATCATGCGTATGACTTGTGAGAATGACGTCGATCCCGGCGACGCGGGATGCAAGCTTGTGGTCAACATCAAATCCGTTGTGTGACAGCAGCACCACCAACTGCGCACCTTCCCTACGGACTTTCTCGACATTGGCCCGGATATCTTCCTCGCGGATTCCGAACGACCACTTCGGGATCAGCCAGCGTGGATTTGCGATCGGCTGATACGGAAACGCCTGGCCGAGCACGGCAATTTTAATGCCGCCTTTTTCGAACATTTTATAGGGCTGGAACACCGGCTCGTTCCATTCGGTGTCACGTACATTGAGCGCCAGCAGGGGAAAACCGAGTCCCTTGATCAGTTCGTTCACGCGCGTCTCGCCGTAAGTGAATTCCCAATGGCCAGTCATCGCATCCGGATTGAGCAGCGCCATGCAGTCGACCATGTCCTGGCCCTTGCTGCGATTGGCGCCGAGCGACCCCTGCCAGGTATCTCCGCCGTCGAGGAAAAGCACCTTGTCGTTCCCGCGCTCGGCACGCACGCGCTTGACGACGCTGGCAAGCCGGTCAAGCCCCCCGATGCGTCCATAAGACTTGGCCAGCACTTCGAAATCGTCGTACGTCAGCGCGTAAGCGGCGGCTGACCTCTCGGCAATGCCAAACCGCTTCAGAAAATCCTTTCCGGTAATGTGTGGAGGCCGCCCTCTCGCGTCGCCGGCGCCGAGATTGACCGAGGGCTCACGGAAATAGACCGGCATGAGCTGCCCGTGGATATCTGCAACGTGCAGCAACGTCACGTTGCCTAACGGGTCAAATCTGAGCAGTTCCGCTTCGGTGAGACGCGCCTGCGCAAGTGCGCGAGTGAACGCGCCGTCGCCGGCCGCAAGCGCCGCGGTGGCTGCGCCAACCTGGAGGACTTCACGCCGCGTAATCATCGACCGCTGCCATCCAACACGTCACACACCCGGTGTGCCCAGGCTCGCGTGCTCGCGGTGATAGTGAATGGCCGGGCAAGGCCCGGCCATGATCCATGTCAATGCCGGATGCCCGGCACGCTTAGTTTCAGGCCTTCGTTCTGCGAGGCCAGATACAATTCGAGATCGCCATATTCCTTCGCATCCGGCGGCAATTCATCGGCGCGAATATTGACCTGGCACCATTGGAAGCGCTGGCGGATATCCCAGACCTTCAGCAGGCTGGTCCGCCAGGTCGGGAAATGATCGTACTGGCCTTTTGGCTCGCCGAGCCATTGGCCGCGAATCCAGTGGTTCGCGACTTTGCCGTGGCAGTCGGTGCAGGCCATGTTGAGCTGGCCGACCTTGCGCTGCGACAGCTGCTTGCCGCGCTCGATCGCCGCCTTTGCTTCAGCACTGCCGGTATCGAGCTGGATCGGCGTGCCGTTGGCAAGGAACCGCAGATAGACCGACATCGCGAGGTTGTCGTCCGTCTCCATCAGCCAGGTGGCACCTGTCGTCGCCTTGGCGTGGCGCGTCACGAATTCCTCCACGCCCAGCACCTTGTTGAGACGCGGCTCCCATTTCGGCATGGACGCCGCCCAGGTCTTGAACGTTGTCTGCGGATCGCTGTGGCAGGTGTTGCATGAAAAACCGGACGAGTTCTTCTGCTTCCAGAGCTCCTGCGCCTTATCGACCGCCCACATGCCGGGATTTTCGATCGGGTCGAGATTGTCGCGCTTCTCGACTGGCGGCGGCCGCTTGGCCGGATCGTCGAGCTCGGTCTTGAATACAGCCGGCGACTTGAGCGTCTTCAGGAACGCAACCATGTCGTTGATTTCCTGATCGTTGAAAAAGCCGTGGCTTCCCCACGGCGGCATCACGGTGTCGGGATTATAGACACGCCCATCGTAGATGTAGTTGAACAGCCATTCGTCCTCACGGCCGGCGTTGCCGATTTCCGAAAGGTCGGGCGCCACATTGCCCGGCAGGTTGGCGCCTCCGGCCGGACCCATCACATGGCAAGCAAGGCACGAGCCGCCGCGATTGCGGTCTGCCACCAGGTCGGCGCCTTTTTTCGCATCACCCGTGATCGGCCCTGCAAGCTTGCGTGGCTGCTTCGGCGCCGGCGGCGTCGCCAGATTACCGAGCGTGTTGTATTTCGACTCGTCGCGCGTGGGCCAGCCGGCGTAGCGCTTCCACGGACGCTCGGATGCATCGCCCTTGAGCTCGAGCGGCGCCTCTTTTTTGGATTGCGCACTGGCAATCGGACCGCCCGCCAGCACGACGGCCCCCGCGAGCAATGCGATTGCCGCGGTGCCCGCCAGAATCCCTCCACGCGTCATCAGATCCTCCCAACGACTGTTATCATTGTCCGTCGCGTCAATTGGCGCGACGGGTGTCAGCTCACGGTTATTTTTTCTTCCGCAGTGGTGACGGTACCGTCGTCATCGGTCCATGTGAACTTGAACGTCCCACTCTCGTCCACCTTGGCATGAAACTGCATGTACGGATTGGCGGCGATCGCCGGCTCCATGTTGGCCGTGAATACGGGTTTGCCGTTAAATTCGCATACGAACTTGTTGATGATCTTGCGCGGGATCGTCTTGCCATCCTTGTCCTTGCGCTGACCTGACTCCATCACGTGAGGCAACAGCGTTTTGATCT
>DASSSM010000171.1:0-2473 GCA_035708425.1 Pseudolabrys sp. | reverse complement strand
GTCGCGAGAAACGCGCCACCATCCGCGGGGAGCGTTGCCGCCCCGCCGAATTCGCCTATTGCCATTGAGTCCCCCGACCCTCGCTGCGGTGCGGCAGACTGTCGTTTTTCATCCATACCGTCAACATAGAGATAAGTTGTTCGCGTCAGGTTTACAACGCGAAAGGAGCAGTTAAGTCCCAAAGAACACAGGCTTTTTTGGCTACTCGCCGGTCTGCAAAAGAGAGCCGTGGATACGCGCGCTCTGCAGAAGCTTGAAAAAGGCCAATGATGCAGCTGCGAACAGGATGACATTGAACGCAAAAGCCTCGGCCATCAGATCGGCGCGAAACACATGGTCGATCACCAGCGCACGCATACCTTCGAAAACGTAGGTCGGGGGCAGCGCCCAGGCCACGTACTGCAACCAGTCGGGAAGAATGGCGACCGGGTAGTAGACGCAGGTCAGCGGCAAAAAGAGAAACATGATCGTCCACGCCATGCTTTCGGCGCCGAGACCGTTCCGCAGCAGCAACCCGGCGACAAAAATGCCGACCGACCAACTGGTCAGAATCAGGTTTGCAAAGAAAGCCGCAAGCGCCAGACCGAGCGCCCACAGATTGAACCCGAAAAAGACGATGGCCAGAATCGAAACCGGAATCATGCCGATTGACAGGCGAACGATGCTCATGATCATCAGCGCCAGCAGGAATTCCACCGGCCGCAGCGGCGACATCATGAGGTTGCCCAGGTTGCGCGCGTACATTTCCTCAAGGAAAGAAATCGAAAAACCGAGCTGGCCGCGGAACAGGATATCCCAGAGCAGCACCGAACCGATGAATACCCCGCCCGCGCGCGCGAAGAATCCGGCGTTCTGTGAAATGTAAACCTGCAGAAAACCCCACATCAGCATCTGCACGGTCGGCCAGTAGATGAGGTCGAGGATGCGTGGCCACGACGAGCGCAGCAGGTACCAATAGCGCCGCACCATCGCACTGACACGATTGAGCGAGAAATCCATTCCGGTGTCGGTGCGAATCATTGCGCGGCCTCGCTCTGCCGGCGGCCGCGCGCCACGTCGAGAAACACCTCTTCCAGGTTCTCGCGACCGTAGCGCGCAAGCAGATGCGCCGGCGTATCGTCGTCTTCGATCCGGCCCTTTTTCATGATGATCACGCGCTCGCACAGGCGTTCCACCTCATTCATGTTGTGCGAGGCGAGCAGAACGGTTGCGCCGTTTTCCGCTTGGTATTGCTCAAGGCGCGTGCGCACCCAGTCCGCCGTGTCCGGATCGAGTGAAGCGGTCGGCTCGTCCAGCAGCAGAACCTCAGGCTTGTTGAGGAGTGACTTCGCCAGCGAGACGCGCGTTTTCTGTCCGGCGGAAAGCTTGCCGGTTGGCCGATCGAGGAACTCGGTCAGATCCAGCTCGGCAGCAAGGCTTGCGATACGTTCGCCGATATCCGGCACCGCGTAGAGCTGCGCGAAGACCGAAAGATTCTGACGCACCGTCAGTCGCATCGGCATGTCGACATAAGGGCTTTCGAAATTCATCCGGTGCAGCACGCGATACCGCTCACGCGGCATCTCTGCGCCCAGCACTTTGACAACGCCGGACGTCGGGCTGACGAGTCCCATGATCATCGCAATCGTCGTGGTCTTGCCGGCGCCGTTGCCGCCGAGCAGCCCGGTAATCGAGCCCGCCGCCAGCCGAAAGGAAATGCCATCGACCGCCTCCACGCCCTTGTAGCGCTTGACCAGGCGATCGACCGCAATTGCGGGCGTTTGCTGCACGTCCATAACGGTGCAGATGTGACGCCCCGGCGCTGAAAGCGCAAGGGTCGATTCCGTGGGCCGTCGGCGCACTTCAATAGAACCCGCCCAGACTTTACACTGGCTGCATGCCTGCGCTCGGACTGGCCCATCATCACCCGCACCGGAATGTGCGTCTCGATACGCTCGTCCGGCTGCGCTGGCTCGCGATCATCGGCCAGACGACTGCCGTGCTCGTGGTGCGCTATGGCCTCGACTTCGAATTGCCGGTCTATGCCTGTCTCGGCGTCATCGCATTGGCGGCCTGGCTCAATGTCGCGCTGCGGCTCCGCTTCCACATCACGCAACGCCTCGAGCCCGATCGCGCGGCCTGGCTGCTCGCATTCGATATCGCCGAGCTGGCGGTGCTGCTGTTCCTGACCGGCGGATTGCAGAATCCCTTTGCCTTCCTTTTTCTCGGTCCGGTTCTGCTCTCGGCAACCGCGCTGCCGCCCCGTTTCACGTTGATCCTCGGCGGCTTTGCCGTCGTCTGCTCGACCGTCCTCGTTTTCGTGCACTACCCGCTGCCGTGGGACATCGACGACCCGCTGCAACTGCCGCCGATCTACATGATGGGTGTCTGGCTCTGCATCCTGCTCGCGATCGGATTCATCGGCGTCTACGCCTGGCAGATCACCGAAGAGTCGCGCCAGCTTTCGGACGCGCTTGCCGCGACCGAGCTTGTG
>DASSSM010000170.1:0-6153 GCA_035708425.1 Pseudolabrys sp. | reverse complement strand
AAGGCGGACGCATCAAGGTCGGCTTCCTCGGTGGCGCGCAGATCGACAAGTTCGCCAATCTCAACACGACAGTGGTCGGACCCTATGACAAACCGAAAGTCCGATTGCCGGGTGGCGGCGGTGCGCCGGAGATCGCGACCTCGTGCGGTGAGATCTTCATTATCATGGCGCAAGGCAAGCGGAGCTTCGTCGACAAGCTCGATTTCGTCACTTCGATCGGTCACGTGTCGGGTGGCGACAGCCGAAGCAAGCTCGGAGTGAAGACGAAAGGTCCGACCAGACTGATCACCGATCTCGCCATTCTCGAGCCTGATCCGGCCACGAAAGAGATGACCGTCGTTTCGATTCATCCGGGCGTGACGCGTGAACAGATTCAGGACAATACCGGCTGGAAGGTCGCGTACGCAGCGAAGGTCGCGGAAACACCGCCGCCCACGAAACGCGAGCTCGAGGTGCTGCGTGATTTGCAGGCGCGCACCAAGCGCGCCCAAGAGGCCGCGTAATGGCGCGCGATGTCTTTATTTGTGACGCCGTCCGTACACCGATCGGTCGCTATGGCGGTGCACTGGCCAAAGTTCGTACCGACGATCTTGCTGCCGTTCCGATCAGGGCGCTGATGGCGCGTAATCCAAAGGTCGATTGGGCAAAACTCGAGGAAGTGTATTACGGGTGCGCCAACCAGGCCGGGGAGGACAATCGCAACGTTGCACGCATGGCGCTTCTGCTTGCGGGGCTGCCCAACAGCGTACCTGGCGTGACTCTGAACCGCCTCTGCGCCTCCGGCCTTGAAGCCGTGGGTACGGCTGCGCGTGCGGTTCGCGCCGGCGAAATGGATTTGGCGATTGCCGGCGGCGTTGAATCGATGACCCGCGCGCCATTCGTGCAGGGAAAAGCACAGGAGGCGTTCTCCCGAACCGCCGAGATCTACGACACGACGATCGGCTGGCGCTTCGTCAATCCGCTGATGAAACAGCAATATGGCATCGATTCCATGCCGGAAACCGGTGAGAACGTTGCCGAGGAATTCCAGGTCACCCGTGCTGACCAGGATGCATTTGCCTTGCGTTCCCAGCAGCGCGCCGGGAAGGCGATTGCCTCCGGTTATTTTTCCGAGGAAATCGTTGCGGTCGAGGTGCCGGGCGGCAAAGCAGGTCCGGTCAAGGTCGACAAGGATGAACATCCGCGTCCCGATACGACACTTGAGCAGCTTGCCAAGCTCAAGACGCCCTTCCGCAATCCCGGGACTGTCACGGCCGGCAATGCATCCGGCGTGAACGATGGCGCCGCGGCCATGATCATCGCGTCGGAAGCGGCGGTTAAGGCCCATGGCCTCAAGCCGCGTGCGCGCATTCTCGGTATGGCTTCAGCGGCGGTGCCGCCACGCATCATGGGTATCGGGCCGGTGCCTGCGACCCAGAAGCTGATGGCCCGCCTCCAGCATAAAATCGGTGACTATGATTTGATCGAAATCAACGAAGCCTTCGCCTCACAGTCGCTAGCCTGTCTGAGGCAGCTTGGGCTTGCCGATGATGCCGCGCACGTCAATCCGCACGGCGGTGCGATTGCGCTCGGCCATCCGCTCGGCATGTCGGGCGCCCGTCTTGCACTGACGGCCGCGCATGGACTGGAAGAGAATGGTGGAAAGTTGGCGCTTGCCACGATGTGTGTCGGCGTCGGCCAAGGTGTATCGCTGGCCCTCGAACGGGTCGGTTAAGGGGAAATAAAAGGGGCAATAAAAATGACGCTCGTTTTTCCGAAGGAAAGCCTGGTTGCTTTTCCGAAGCACCTCAGTCCCGACTATCGCAGCACGGTGAAGCGATCGCCGTCCAAGCCTCTGATCATCGTGCCGCACACGTTGTCGGAGCTGACAGGGCCGGTCTATGGCCACGATGCCGTTCAGGAAGGTGATGCCGATCTCACCAAGCAGCACAAGGGTGAGCCGCTGGGCGAGCGCATCATCGTACATGGCCATGTGCTGGATGAAGACAGGCGTCCCGTCCCGGACACGCTGGTGGAAATCTGGCAGGCGAATGCCTGCGGCCGTTATGTGCACAATGTCGACCAACATCCGGCGCCGCTTGATCCGAATTTCACCGGAGCTGGACGAACCGTTACTGACAAGAAGGGCTACTATCGCTTTATCACCGTGAAGCCCGGCGCGTATCCGTGGGGCAATCACCACAATGCCTGGCGACCGAACCACATCCATTTTTCGGTGTTCGGTCACTCGTTCCTGTCGCGGCTTGTCACTCAGATGTATTTTCCGGGAGATCCGTTGTTCCCGTTCGATCCGATTTTCAATTCGGTAACGGACGAGAAGGCACGTCAACGCATGGTCTCGCAGTTCGATCTGGAGAACACGATTCCCGATTGGGCCCTTTGCTTCCGTTTTGATATCGTGCTGCGCGGACGCGAAGCCACACCACAAGATACGGACAAGCACTAGCGCGCGATCGCGTTGCATAAGATCATGCGCAAAGGAAAACGTTAATGTCGGAAATAACTCCCTCGCAGACCGTTGGCCCATTCTTCGCGTATGGGCTCGCGCCGCACAGCCGTTGCGACTGGAAACCCAGCGACATCTATGACTGGAAGGAAACCGCCGGCGCCAACCTGGTGACCCCCGATACCTCGGGCACCAAGATCCGCATCGAGGGCTGCGTGCTCGATGGCGACGGCATGCCGATCAACGACGCGATGATCGAGGTCTGGCAGGCCGATGCGCAGGGCCGCTACGCGCATCCGGTCGACAACCGGGCGCGCCCGAACACCAGGTTCATGGGGTTCGGCCGATCGGCGACAGACAAGAATGGGGTCTACAGCTTTGACACGATCAAGCCGGGGTCGGTTCCGGGTCCCAACGGCAAGGCGCAGGCGCCCCACATGGTGTTCTGCATCTTTTCGCGCGGCATGCTCCGGCAGATCTATACCCGCCTCTATTTTTCCGACGAGCCGTCAAACGCGAACGATCCCATCCTGACGCTGGTCCCGGCCGACCGGCGCGGGACTCTCGTTGCCCACAAGGAGATGCGGGGCGACATGCCGGTCTACCGGTTCGACATTCGCGTCCAGGGCGAAAACGAGACGGTTTTCTTCGACGTCTGACGTAGCGCCACCGGTTTTCTGCCATTAGCGGCCATTTGTCGGCCGCGGTGGCGGCCCACTATCGCCCAACGACGAATCTTATGCTGTGGGGAATGGCCCACCTCCGGCCGATGCGCGCCTATCGTTGGCTGGAGTTTCGCCTTACATTACAATAATAGCCCAGTTTAGACGGTGGGCCCACTGCCCACCCACCTTGCCCATCTTTCCCAACCCTCTATTTATAGTTGACGTTTGGGGCCGCAATTGGTTCGCTCATGTCTAACGGCCGTCGAGAGCCGCTGAGGAAACGCAAGCCATGAACGAACAAATTCTCCAGGAGATCAGCGAATTCTGTCGCGCGCGCGGCCTCGCGGAGTCGACCTTTGGCCGCCGCGCCGTCAACGACGGCAAGCTTGCCAGCCGCCTGCGCAATGGTGGCCGCATCACGACCGATACGCTGGACCGCATCCGCGCGTTCATGGCGCGCAATTCGGACGGGGCGCCGGCGCGGCGCCGCGTTCTGTTCGAGCCGACGCCGCCCGGTGTTCTGCCAGTGGTGAAGCCGGCGGCCCCACCGGTTGCCTCCGGCATGTCGGGTGAGGACCCGCAACGCAATTTCCGTTTCTTCGACAACCGGCAGAAGTACCTGCTGTTCGTGAACACCTGCTCGGAGAAATGGGAAGTCGCGTCACGCGTCGGGCTTGAGATTGCCAACATCCATCCACGTCCGCCCGCGGTGCGCGTGTTCGACGCCGGTGTCGGCGACGGCACCGTGCTCGCGCGCGTGATGCGCTCGATGCACGACCGCTTCCCGACCACGCCGTTCTATATCGTCGGCAAGGAGATCAGCCTCGAGGACATCCGCCTGACATTGCACAAGATGGCGGATCGCTTCGTCGAGCATCCGTCGACGGTGCTGGTGCTCACCAATCTCGCCTATGCGGAAGCGCCCTGGCTCGCGGTCAAATCGCTGAGCGCCGCGACCAGCCTGGTGTGGAAAGAGCTGGCGATGGACGGCAACACAGCGCACAGCTTCGAGAAGCAGATTACCGATCTCGAGCCGTTCCTCGCCGAAAGCTGGAAAGCGCGCGTCAGTGCAAAAAGCGGTAATCCTGTCTACGAGCGCCCAGTCATTCTCGTGATCTACCGCAACGACCACAAATTCCTGCTCGACCAGATCATACCGAAGCCGGGCGGAACCGTTGCAGACTATGATCTCGTTATCGCTTCACAGCCTTATCGCGCTCGCGCTTCCCTCGAATTCAAGGCCAAGCGCGTGCTGGCGCCGCTTGCACGCGCGCTCGGTCCGGGTGGCCGGATGATCGCGATTCATTCTTACGGTCACGACCCGGGGATGGAAATCATTCACAAGGTTTGGCCGAGCGACAATCCGTTCGTTCACAGCCGTCACGACCTGCTCAAGGAAGTCAAACACGATTTGGGCGCTGCCGGCCGCGATCTCAACTTCAATGCCTATTCCGACCAGCGGTCATTGTTCCGCTACGACATGCACACATTGCCATCGGAGATCTCTTCATCGATCGGAACGTCGACGCTGCTGGCTGCCTGGAACGCAGCGATCTACGTGGCGCAAGTCGAAGACGACCGTTTGTCCGATGTGAACAGCGACCGCCGTTATATAGAAGCGACGCGCGATATTCTTCAGAAGCACGGCGGTCTGTGGTTCTACGACGAATCCTTCGTGATCTCGCGCCGGCGCGAATAGGCGCAACCCATGCCTGCGGCACCAGCGCCTGATGCTGCCGTTTTCGCGGGGCACTTTTCGCTCGAGGCAACACGGCCGTCCGCCGCCGAGATCGCTGCGCTGGCCGTTATTGTTCCGCCGGCGACGCCGATCTACTTCTCCGCCGTACCGACGATCACGCGCCAGGAGATCATCGCGGCGGCCGCCTCATTACGCAAAGCCGGACTCGAGCCCATCATTCACGTTGCGGCGCGGCGTCTTGCGAGTGCCGCGGATTTGCAGGAATTGCTGTCGGGCCTTCGCGGCGACGCCGACGTGCGGCGACTGCTGGTGATCGGCGGTGATGTTGACACGCCGGGAGCCTTCGCCGACGCCCTCGCGGTTATCCAGAAAGGCCGCCTGCGTGAGACCGGCATCGAGGAGATCGGGATCGGCGCCTATCCGGAAGGCCATCCGCGTATTCCGGCTGGACGTCTGGAATCCGCGCTCGACGAGAAAATTGCCGCCGCAACAGCGCAGGGCTTACGCGTCCATATTGTCAGTCAGTTCTCGTTCTCGCCCGAACGGATTCTAGCCTGGCTCAGACAGGTACGCGCGGGCGGTATCGGCAAGCCGATAAAAATCGGCATGGCAGGGCCGACCAGCGTACCTGCGCTGCTGCGCTATGCCAGGCGCTGCGGTGTGGCCGCTTCCCTGCGCGGGCTGGTTTCGGGCGTCGCCAGCGGTCTCGTTGGGCACGTCGGACCGGACCGCATCATTGAAACGCTTTCGGCAGCGGGCGACCTGGGTGAAGTCGCGCCGCATTATTTTTCATTTGGCGGGACGCTTGAAACCGCACGCTATGCATGCGAAGCCGCCGCAGGACGACACGGAGCGAGCCGTGCTATGGCTCGAAGCAATTAAGACCCGCTGCACGGGCGGGCCAGTCGCGGAGGGAGTGATGACACAAAGGACTAAACCGCCATTTCGCGCCGATCACGTCGGCAGCATTTTGCGCACCGCGCCGGTCAAGGATGCCCGCGCCAAGCGCGAGAAAGGCGAGATCACCGCGGCCCAGCTCAAGGAAGCCGAGGACCGTGAGATTGAGAAGATCATCAAGAAGCAGGAAGAGATCGGGCTGAAGCTTGCGACCGACGGGGAATTTCGCCGATCATGGTGGCACTTCGACTTCTACGGAATGCTCGACAATGTCGAGATTTATGAACTCGACCACGGCATCCAGTTTCAGGGCGTGCAGACCAAGCCGCGCTCAATTCGCGTCACCGGCAAGATTGGCTTCTCCAACCATCCGATGCTGGAGCATTTCAAGTTCCTGAAGGCGCACACCAAGGTGATGCCGAAGATGTGCATTCCGGCGCCTTCGA